>JALYWD010000113.1 GCA_030852885.1 Chloroflexota bacterium
CGATCCTCGCCTTTGGCAACTCCGACGGCGACCAGCAGATGCTGGAGTACGTCACCTCCGGGGATGGCCCCAGCCTGGGGCTGATCATCCACCACGATGACGCCGCGCGCGAGGTGGCCTACGACCGAGACAGCAAGATCGGCACGCTGAACACGGCCTGGGATGAGGCCGGGGAACAGGGTTGGATTGTGGTCAGCATGAAGGACGACTGGAACCGGGTCTTCCCCTTTGAAGCGTGATGCACTCCTCAGCCGAGCCTGCGCACGACAAGTGGCCGCACCTCGGCTATGCGCGCGAAGTCGCCATCGACGTGCAGGACGCCAAGGTCGTGATGGATTGCCGTCTCAGCAATGAGCAGATCGGGAATCGGAATACGATGCCACGTGCCGTGATGATGAGCCAGATCGCGCTGGAGCCGCAGTGCGCGCTCGAAGATATCCGGCGGCGGAGTGGCCGTCCGCAAGGTGTCGTGCAGGTACATCTGCCGGGCGTCGTAGTCCCGCGCCGAGCGAGCAGAGTACAGCAACTCCAGTTCACCCACCGGGCAGATGTACAGGATTTCGGCAAGCTCGATCAATTGGTCGCTGACGACCGGATCATTCTCGCGAGCCAATGCGCTCTTGTCGACGATCCAGCCGCTTACCGCCACATTTCGTCCGATGCCAGGACGTCGATGTCAACGTGCTCGGGCAGAGACTCCAGAAAGGCGCGCAGATTCTCGGCACGCGCCCGGTGTTCATCCTCGGCCTGGCCAGCGGCACGGCGCAACGCCTCTTCGACGGTGGCCCGCGTCGTAGAGCTGCCCAACGCCCGCTTGGCGCGCTCAAGGAGTTGCTCGTCAATTTCAATCGTCGTGCGTTTGATCATGTGTGCATATTCCTCAAATGGAAGTGTACATATTCAGGGAGGGACTTGCGGGACTAAACACGCGGCCTTACGGTAGCTTCTCATCAGGCCCTGGATCAGCCGCCATCCTGGGCATTGGAAGCAGTCTGGGTTATCGTCAGCATGAAGGACGACTGGAACCGGGTCTTCCCATTCGCGGGATAGGCGCATGCTGACGCCCCAGAATCGGTGAAGCAGAGTGCATGGCAAGGAGTCTCTACCTTGATGTCAACCACGCCGCCACTCGCCGGAGACGATGTCCGGGCCATCGCCAAGGATGCCTATATCTACGGCTTCCCCCTCGTTGATAACTACCGTATCCTCCACTCGTACTTCGTCGATGCCGACGGCCCGGAGTACAAGGCACCCTGGAACACGCTATTCAATAATGCGCGGGTCTACACCCCGGCAGACACCGCCATCCAGACACCCAACTCCGATACGCCGTACTCCTACGTGGGCGCCGATTTGCGCACCGAGCCGCTCGTCTTCACGGTGCCGGAGATCGACGCGGACCGCTACTACTCCCTGCAGTTCATCGACCTCAACACCTTCGATTTTGCCTATGTTGGCAGCCGGGCCACCGGGAACGGGGCCGGGCGTTATCTCCTCGCGGGTCCGGGCTGGCAGGGCGAGACGCCAGCCGGGATCGACGGGGTGATTCCGTGCGAGACTGAGTTGGCGTTAGTGCTCTACCGCACCCAGCTCTTTACCCCGGATGATATCGAGCAGGTCAAGGCTGTGCAGTCGGGTTACCAGGTCCAGCCGCTCTCGGCGTTCCTGGGCGAGCCTGCTCCGGAATCGGCGCCAGCGATTGATTTCTATCCCCCGCTAGGTGCTGAGGACGAGCGCACCTCGCTCGCGATCTTTGACGAATTGAATTTTCTGCTCCAGTTTTGCCCGGTCGTTCCCTCGGAAGTCGCTATGCGTGAGCGGTTTGCCACGCTGGGAATCGCCGCGGGTCAACCATTCAATGCCGAGACCCTGGCTCCAGAGATGCGGCAGGCAGCGCAGGACGGGATGGCCGATGCCTGGAGCGCGCTGGACGGCGTGCGCAAGGGTATTGATACCGGCGAAGTCAACACCGGCGATTTCTTCGGGACGCGGGAGTACCTCGACGGCAATTACCTCTACCGCATGGCTGGCGCTGCGCTTGGCATCTACGGCAACTCAAAGGACGAAGCACTCTACCCGGCGTACGGGGTTGATGCTGACGGGCAGCCGCTTGACGGCTCTCACCGCTACATCCTGCGCTTCGCGCCCGGCCAACTACCACCGGTCAACGCCTTCTGGTCGGTGACCATGTACACGTTGCCGGAGAGCTTGCTCAATGCCAATCCCATCAATCGATACCTCATTAACTCCCCGATGCTGCCGGATCTGGTCAAAGACGCCGCTGGCGGCATCACGCTCTATCTCCAGCATGACTCGCCGGGTACGGAGAAGGAGGCGAACTGGCTGCCCGCGCCGGCTGGCCCCTTCCAGGTGGTGATGCGCCTCTACTGGCCGCAAGCAGCGGCCCTCAATGGCACATGGAAAGCCCCGCCGCTGGAGCGAGGGCATTGACCTGCGCGAAATGCGCCCCACCAGGAAGAAAGTGACGAACATGAACCCGGTTACAGCCGACAACTTCACGCGGGCCGAGACCGATACCTACCTCGCGGATGCCTTGTCGCACTCCGATGGGCTGGCCAGCTTCTATCACTACCGCGAACCCATGCCAATTGACAACCAGACCGTCGTGCGGACGAATCGCGATACGCTCTACTCCTCAGCCGTCGTCGATCTGGAGCCTGGCCCCGTCACCGTGACGTTGCCAGATCCGGGCACGCGCTTCATGTCCCTGATCATCATCACCGAGGATCACTACGCCACAACCGTCTATGCACCCGGGACCTACAGCATCAGCAAGGAGGACACCGGGACGCGCTACGCGCTGCTCGGGGTACGCACCTTTGTTGATCCCAGCGACCCTGATGACCTCCCGCACGTCCATGCGCTGCAGGACGCCGCGACGATGACGCAGCCTGGCGGCCCCGGGACATTCACCGTGCCGAGCTGGGATCCAGCCAGCCAGAAGACCGTGCGCGATGCATTGCTCATCCTCAACACGACCTTGCCGGACATGCGCCACGCGTTTGGCCGCAAGGAGGATGTCGATCCGGTCCGGCACCTGATCGCCACCGCTGCGGCCTGGGGAGGCAATCCTGATCAGGACGCCCAGTATCTCAACATCACGCCTGCGAAAAATGATGGCTCCACGGAGTACCGCCTCACCGTCCCGGCCGAGGTGCCAGTCGATGGCTTCTGGTCGATCACGGTCTATGGCGCTGACGGATACATCCCGGCAAACGACCTCGGGGTGTACTCGCTGAACAGCCTGACCGCGGAACCCAACGCCGACGGCACGGTGTCGATGCAATTCGGGGGCTGCGACAACGGTACGTCCAACTGCATCCCCGTGCCGCCGAACTGGAACTACATGGTGCGGCTCTACCGGCCACGCGAGGAGATCCTGGACGGCACATGGATCTTTCCGGAGGCACAACCGGTAGGGTAGGCCCTGCCATCCAGCCCACTTCCGATGCGCGGGAGCGGGGGGCATCCCGTCTGCGTGCGCGACAGACGGCACGGAGGCGTCAGAACGTTCCTGGTCGCCACCAGCGGTGGCGAGAACCAGTCCGGCGTGAGACACTATGAACTCCGGATGAAAATTGTGTGCGTCACGACGGATCGCCAGGCAATCTGATTCGCCATCGTTTGTCACTGGTTGTTCGCCGCTATGGAAGGATGCCTATGTAACTGGAAGGACATGGACCGTCCGGTGGTGGCGGCAGATACAGCTGCGCCACAGCCAGAAGTCCTGATTCCGCCGTGTGCCGGGTGCGGAAATGGTCTGGTCTGGACCATGCCGCGAAGAGCGATGGCTGTCATGATAGGCTGGGATACGACTCGCAGGGGCGCTATTCGGGGATAGGATTCGCGGAAGGGGAGCGCAGGATGGACGCGAACCGTTTTGCAGCGCTGAGCCGGCAGGTTGGCGCAGCGCCGACCCGGCGGGCAGCGCTGGGGGTGCTGGCAGCGGGGCTGACCGGCGCGCTGGTGATCGGGCAGAGCACGGAAGAGGCCGAGGCCGGTATTCCGATTGTCAACTGCAAGGTTCCAGGCAAGAAGTGCAAGGGGAAGAAGGGCGGCAACCAGAAGTGCTGCACCGGGCGCTGCCGCAAGAATCGCTGTGCGTGCGCGCGCAAGGGGCATCCCTGCTGGGATCCGCTGGAAGGCTCACTGTGCTGCTCGGGCAAGTGCCAGCAGGGCCGCTGCCAGTAGCGCGGGAGGGGAACTACGATGGGTTTGATTGATCGACAGGACCTGTTTGACACCCTGACGGTGAAGCTGGCGGAGCCGCAGCCGCGGCCGCAGGTGCTGAAGCTGATGGCCAAGGCCGCGCTGGCCATGGTGGTCTTCCAGGCGTGGCCGCGGCGTGGCTACGCGCAAGATGTCACGGACGAGAGCCAACTGGTGAAGGGGTGCAAACTCCCCGGCCAGAAATGCAATAACGGCAAGCAGGACTGCTGCTCGCGCAAGTGCAAGAAGGGCGCGGGCCGCTGCGGCTGCATCAACAAGGGCAAGGAGCCCCTGGTGAAGACCCCGCTGGGGCCGGTGCCGGTGAAGGCGCTCTGCTGTTCCAACAAGATCAACAAGCGCACGAGCAAGTGCAAGTAGCTGGGAGGACGAGCGATGGATGCGCAGGGCTTTGAGCGCCTGAGCAAGCAGGTCGCGCAGGCGCCTGACCGGCGGCGCATGCTCGGTGCGCTGGGCGCTGGATTCGGGGCAGCGGTGCTGGGCCGCCAGGTGGCTGAAGCCGGATCGGTAGAGGACGAGGTGTTCGGTTTCTGCCGGATCCCGGGCGACACGTGTGGCGATAACACGCAGTGTTGCTCGCACAAGTGCCGGGGCGGCACTTGCACCTGTATCAAACGGAAAAAGTACGCCTTCGTCAGCGCGCTTTGCTGCTCCGGCAAGCGCAAGAAGGGCAAGTGCAAGTAAGCACGTGACGCGCGTGGAACGTGAGCGCTACCAGGCGTGGCGCTCACGCCCGGCGTGACAGCAGGAGCTGAACATGCGACCGACAAAGTTTTCTCGCACCGTGGCGCAATTTGGGCTGGCCGCGGTACTCGGCCTTGGGCTGGTACTGGGCGTCACGAGCACCGGCCAGGCGCAGGAATTGCCGACCGGCGCCGCGCGCGTGGTGAAAAAAGTCCAGTTAATGGCGCTGACCGGCAAGAGTGAGATCGACTACACCGTTGATCGTATCCTCGAAAACAACGCCGGCATGATCCCGCATCCGTAACAGCGGTGGCTGCCGTTCACGGGAAACTCGCCAGGGAGGGTCGCCGCGGTGTCAAACGACGTTGCGTCACGGCCGGGCGATCCTCCCAGTTCTGATGTGTTCTCCTGGATCCGGACCGATCTTCCCAACCCGCGCAAGCTCATGTCCTGGGCGCGCACAGCGGTTTCACTGATCGGCTTCGGCTTCACCATTTGCAACTTCTTCTCGGGGTTCCTGGACGAAAGTGGCAAACCCGGGCTGCGTGATTTCTCGCGCAACCTGGGGATTGCCCTGGTGATTACGGGCACCTGCGCCGTGCTGGTCGGGGTCTATAGCTACTGGATCATCTAGCCGGCTCCGGCGCACCTCTCCGGTATCAACCTGCCACCAGATCTGGAAACGCGGCGGGTGCTTCACGCGGCGATGGTTGCCGCGCTCGATCCACCCGACGTGGCACCAGCCCTCCGGGGTGAGCGTGGCCAACGCCGCCTCCGTGCGGAATGGCCACGCGGCATAGCCCCAGCCACTGGGCGGGCGCAGTTCCCGGCGCTGCTCCAGCAGGATCGCGGCGATCAAGGCATCGGTGAGAATCGGCGTGAGGGACATCGGGACCTCCGGCGCATGGGCCTGGCCCCTACCGGTTGGCGCTTGTGCGCTCCGGGGCAGGGGCATTGTACGGTGTCATGCCAGGTCATCGCAGGATCCGTTCGTCATGTAAATACGCGGGGGACGACGCCATGCTCGCGTACGGGCACGCTACGCGACGTTGGGATGCAGCGATGCCGCGAACCTCGATGACGGCGCGATGTGGCCGACCGCCTTCGCGCTGACCGCGCTCACGCCCGAAAATGAGGCCAGGATCAGCGAACTCCCGCGGAAGGCCGTGAGCTGATCTGGCGCCTGCGGCCTTACCCCCGGGATGAGGTCAGGATGACCCTGTCCGCGCTGGATGCGCCGGGTGCAATGACCGGCGCAGCCAGATCATGCCGCAGAGCAGGGCCACCCAGAGCGGGAAAATGAGCGTGAGCCAGACATTCAACGTGGCCGACGCAAAGAGCGCCAGGGCGACGGCGATGCTCAGCCACTGAAACCAGGTGGGAAGCAGCCCACTGCTCTTCCCGAGCCTGGAGGTGCTCAAGACGAAGAGCGCGGCCATGCGCATGCCAAACACCACCAGCAACGTGCGCCCAAACAGAGGGAACTGCCGGGCCAGATCCGGAGTAAGTTCGTACTGATAGGAGAAAGAGGCGACGGTAGCAGCGGCCGCCGCCGCCAGCGAGAGGGTAACGAAGCTGACGCCGCCGAGCATCTGGACGGTGCTCATGAAGCGGTCGATAGGGTGGCCGCTCAGCTCGACCCATGCGTGCAGTGAGGCAATGAACCAGAGGAAGGCGATGGTCGCCAGGGGCAGGAGATAGAGGCCACCGATGCGAATGATCTCGCTATTGCCGCCCTGGTAGAAGGCGACGACTTCGTCATCCGTGGCGTCGAGGTGCGGTGCCTGCGCGAAGGCCACCATGGCAATAACGAAGAGGCTGGCAAAGACCAGGCCCACCGTGCCGGTGAGCCGCGCGGCATGGTGAAACGCCTCGACGCTCTCGGCGTCCGGCGCGTGATGAGCAGGCTGGCTGGATCGGGGCACTGGCGGCTCCCCCTGGTGGGTGCATTCGCTGGTGATCGTGCGGTGGAGTGTATCGTGTGGGCGAAAGGTGAGGCGGGTGTGATTGCACCTGGCGACGCTGATCCCGGCCGGATGCTCGCTCCGCCAAGGCTTCCTTCAGATATCCCCCGCGCAGCAAAGCGGCATCTCCCGATGACCCCTTCCCCCCACCCTGCGCTTTGGACATATGCGCAGGGAGAGGGGCTGGCGTGCCTGGGGGGTGCACGTTTCGCGCTGGGGCTACCCGCCCAGGATGCGCGCCTTGGCCTGCTCGAATTCGGCGTCGTTGAGGACACCGGCGCTGCGAAGCTCGCCCAGTTGCTGCAAGCGGGCGATGATGTCGTCGCCCGCGGGCGCGGCCGGGGCTGCCGCCGCTGGCGCCGGGGCCGCGGTGGCCTGCCGCGAAGAGATCGGACGAGCCCGAGAGGCGCGTCGCCAGGGCTCCCGCCATACCGGCATCGCCGCGCCAGAACCTGCGGAC
>JALYWD010000122.1 GCA_030852885.1 Chloroflexota bacterium
ATACAGTGAGGGCAGTCCGATTCTGAAACCGGAGGATGAGATGGCTCAACATCGCGTTTCTCGACGGACCGTGATGCAGGGCGTTGCGTTCGGCATAGCGGCGAAAGGAACTCAAGGCATGCGGTCCACTCTGGCACAGGAAGCAACTCCCGGGGTCTCTCCAGTCACGCCGCAGGAAGCGCAAACCATCGCGCGTGATGCCTTTATCTACGGCTTCCCGCTGGTTGAGAACTACAAGACGATGTACGCCTACGCCATCGCCGAAGGCAATCCCAACTACAAGGCGCCGTTCAACCAGATCAGCAGTATTGCGCGGGTCGCTACACCGGCGGATACCACGGTGATCACCCCGAACTCGGACACGCCGTACTCCTTTATCGTGTTGGACCTGCGGGCCGAGCCGGTCGTCCTGACCGTTCCCCCAATTCGCGAAGGCCGCTACTTCAGTTGGCAGAACCTCGACCTCTACACCTACCTGGCGCCGTATATCGGGAGCCGCACCACGGGGAATGGCGGCGGCCGCTTCCTCTTCGCCGGGCCAAACTGGACCGGGGAAACGCCGGAAGGGGTCTCGATGGTGTTGCAGTTGCCGACCGAACTGGGGTTCACCCTCGGCCGCACCCAGCTCTTCGGCCCAGATGACCTCGACAACGTGAAGGCGATCCAGGCAGGGTACACGGCTCAGACATTGAGCCAATACCTTGGTGAGTCCGCGCCGCCAGCAGCGCCCACCGTCGACTGGCTGCCGTACGATGAGACAAAGGCCGACGGCATCGGGTTCTTTGACTACCTGAGCTTCCTGCTCCAGTTCGCCCCGACCCTGCCTGAAGACAAGGGAATCCGCGCGAACATGGCGCGCATCGGCGTCGTGCCGGGCCAGGCCTTCGATGCCACGGCGCTCACGCCTGAGGTGCAGGACGCCCTGCAGGCAGGAATCGATGCCGCCAGCGCCGCGATCGCCACCGATATCGCAACGCTCGGCAGCGCCAGTGTGCTCTTCGGGAGCCGGGAATACCTGCGCGGGCGGTATTTTGATCGGTGCGTAGGGGCAAAGTACGGCATCTATGGCAACGCCCTGGAAGAGGCAATCTACATCCCGTACAGCACCGACGTAGCCGGCCAGCCGCTGGATGGCAGCCGAACCGGCTACACGGTCCACTTCGCCGCGGGCGAGTTGCCGCCGGTCAGTGCGTTCTGGTCGCTAACCGTCTACGACGCCAGGACCCAACTCCTGGTCGCCAACCCGATTGATCGCTACCTGATCAATTCGCCGATGCTGCCTGAACTGACCCGGGACGCCGGCGGTGGGCTGACGCTCTATCTCCAGCAGGATCGGCCAGCAGCGGATCGCGAAGCGAACTGGCTACCCGTTCCGGCCGGGCCGTTCTACTGCATGCTGCGCCTGTACTGGCCGCAGGCAGCGGTGCTTTCCGGCGTCTGGCAGGCCCCGGCGATGACTCCAGACAAGTAATTCGCCTCAGGTTCGGATGTGCGAGCGCGGGAACGTGCTCCCGCGTCGCCCGGAGGCATTCGCCCACCTCGTCATGGCCGGTCCATGACGAGGTGGGCGAGCAGGGAGTCTGTGATGGCCATCACAGGCGAAACGCCAGATGACGGCGCTGACCCTCTTGTGGGGTCATTACCCCGCCAGGTCCTGCTCTACGGGCAGGTCTTGCTCCGGATTCAGCGTGGGGTCTCCCTGGTACGCGGCTGCGGCAGTCCGGAGATAGGCGATGCGCCGCAGCCGCTGCGCTCGCTGCAAGGCATCGTCCGCCCCTGCGGCATCACCGTCCCGGATGGCCGCCAGCGCCCGCGACTCTTCCTGCTCCGCCAGGGTTCGCAGATAGTCCGCGCGCCGCGTCATCGCCAGGTTGAACTCCCCGACCGGGTGTGTGATTGCCCAACGCACGATCCGATTGCCGCGTCGTGGCGCACCTGCAGGCCGTAATGAAGACCATCGAGATGTTCTCAGGGACTGTGCGGAACGGCATGGACCATCTCGGCCCAGATATGGGGAAGGTTGCCTGTCACCGTGGGCAGCAAGACACCGGTGACCGCGCGCCCTACGTCAGCCAGCCAAGCTCCCGCGCCATACGAACCGCGTCATTGCGCCCGGCCACCCCGAGCTTGCTGTAGACGCTGGATGCGTGGCGTTTGACCGTGAGCGGCGAGATGAAGAGCTGATCGGCAATCTCCTTGTAGGAGAGGCGCTGGCACAGCGCCTCCAGCACTTCCCGCTCCCGCTCCGTCACGTTCTCGATCAGGGTTTCGCTGTGAGTGACCGGAGACCGCGACGGCGTGCCAGCACCTGGGAGGACGAGGGCTGAACGCACATCGTCCGGCACGTCGAGACTCACGGCAAGCTGCGACAGCTCGGGAGCAAATGCCGGGAGCAGATCGAGCCAGGTGCGGCGATATCCCTGCGGAAGGCCCGCTGCCAACGACCGGCGCATGGCCGCCACACCGTCCTGGAACTCGCCCCGCCTCACGTGGGCGATTGCCTGGAGCGCCTCGATGCGCACCAGCGGCCCGGTGAAGTGTGCGTCTGTTGCTCGCTGTCGCATTGCCGCCAGGATCGTCGTCGCTTCAATGAGGGCCTGGGGATCGCCACTGGAGCAGAGGATGGCGGCGCGAATGAAGGCTGGATGGACTGACAGATAGAGCGTCGCGTCATCTACGCCAACGAATGAGGCTCGCGCCCACCGCTCGGCACGAGGGACATCGCCGGTTCGCCACGCCAGGTAGGCCTCGGCGGCGGCGAGCGCCGGCAGGTGCTCGAGGGCTCCCACCTCCAGCAGAATCTCCCGTGCCCGGTGTAGCGACCGCCAGGCTTCTACATTCCGGCCAGCGGCAATGTGCGCCAGGGCCAGGCCCACGTGGGCTTCCCGCACGCCGGTGAGATGGAAGTGCTCATAGTCATGGGCTGCGGCAGCGTAGTGCGCTATCGCCCCGTCCAGGTCGTTGCGCTCGTACCGCACGTCTCCGAGAAAGCGATGTCCCCAGGCGGTGACCAGCCGCAGACGATGCCGGGACGCGACGTCTATCAATGTGCGGGACACGGCTTCCACGTGTGCCAGGCGTCCGGCCTGCCCGTGCACGAAGAGCAAGCCGTGGAGCCCACGAATCGAGCCGGCGTCGACACGGTCCAACTGTGACTCCGACCACCACACGAGCCGTTCCACAGCGGTGTCACCCTGCCCGGTCGCTTGCAGAGCCATACCGAGCAGCGTCCATCCCAGGCCATGTTGATAGCGCCGCGCGACCGGCACGTGCGCCAGGGCTGCCTGCGCCACGGCCAGTGACCGCGCCGGGTCGAGCTGAACAGCCAGGGTCGAGCCCTGCACCATTAGGTCCAGCTCCGCGCGTACGGACCGGTGTTCAGTCTCGGGGAGATCATTCTGCGCCAGACGGGCCTCGATGGCGCGCACGATCTCCATCAACTGCGTGGAGCGTCCGCGCAAGTGCGCGATCCAGCCCTTGGCCAGGAGCAGCGGGAGCCGTTCCCACACGACATCGTCAGGCAGGAGCGCCAGCCAGCGCGCCACGTCCGCCCAGTCTTCGCGGTCGAACGCCGGCTGGATGGCCTGCTCCACCAGCGCGATGGCTACCTCGCGCTCCCCGGCCGCGAGGCGATGACCAATCGCCGCGTCCTGCAGCCCGTTCGCTTCGAGCCACGCTGCAGCGTGGGTGTGCAGAGCAGCGAGTGCCTCCTGGCTTTCCTCGCGCTCCAGCCGCCGTCGCAACCCGTCCCGGAAGAGCGGGTGAAACTCGAGCCAGTGGCCGCCGAACCGGGATGACGGGCGACAGATATCGGCCGCCAGGGCAAAGCGGATCGCACTCGCCGCTGCCGCATCAGCAGCGGCATCTTCTGTCCCAATCAGCGCGGCAACCAGGCGCGGCACGAAGGCTTCGGGCAAGGCCGCGCGGATGAGCGCCGTCCGCTCCACCGGGGAACGGCTGATCAGCATGTCGTCCAGCAACGTGTCCAGCATCCCGGTGGTCGCGACTTCCGTTACGGCCAGCGCGGATGCGGACCCATCGTCGACCGTATGGGCAGCCAGGCGTAGCCCCGCGGCCCAACCCCGCGTTTGTTGCCAGAGGTGCTCACTGTGGCGGTCAATGGCTTGTGTCGAGCAGCCAGGGCTGGCCTGCCTGACGAGCGCCCGCGTTTCGTCGGCGGTGAACAGGAGATCCGCACCATGCATCTCGCGCAGCACGCCGCGCAGCCGCAGGCGGGAGAGCGGTAAAGGGGGTTCGGTACGTGCCGTGATCACGCAGCGAAAGCCGGGCGGCACAATCTCGAACAACCCGCCCAGGAATGCGTGCGTCTCACTCTCCGGGACGAGGTGAAAGTCGTCAATGACCAGGCGCACGGGCGCGGCGGCATCCAGGAGCTCGTCGGCGAGCATGCGCCCAAGATCGCCAGCGGTGGCCCGGTGCGGCATGGCGAACGAGGCATCGACCAGGTCCCCGAAGCCGGGGTCACTGGCGGCGAGGGCTTCCCGCAGGTGGGTCCAGAAGCGGGGGAGCGAGGCATCGTCAGCGTCCGCGGTCAACCAGGCGGCCACAGGCTCCTGGTGCGCCCACTCGGCAACCGTGGTCGATTTGCCGAAGCCCGCGGGAGCGATGATGAGTGTCAGGGGATGCGGCTCGTCGTCGATGCGCGCCAGGAGCCGGGGACGGGGCAGGCCATGCGCTGGTGGCAGAGGCCGGCGTAGCTTGCTACGCCATACGCGGCCAGACCACGGGATATCGCGCGCATCGTGGTGTTGGGCGATGTTCGGCGCCTCGGACGAGACCACGCTAACCGTCCTCCGGGCCTCTGACGCTTCAAGTGACTCACGCCGCATGGTACGCCAACTGGTCAGGATATGGACCAATCCGGCCCATGTGCCAGGGCGCACGTTCTCCGATGCTGTGGTCTGAAGCATCGATAATCTGGTTGGCCTCGTCACCAGGGACCGGAGTGCGGCGGCGAACAGCAATGACCCAGGAAGCGCGCGCGGACGTTGTCTCAGACGCTCTCCTGCCCGTCGCAAGGTTGACAATCACGGTATCGTAGCTTCTACGACAATGACACTGCGTTCGCTAGCCATGGAGAGAACGATGAGTTCAGACCATCCGGAAATGCTCGGACGAGACGCGCTTCCCATTCCCAACCAGCCCTATGCCGGACCCGTGGTTTACGATGCCAGCGACCCAGCCGCCACATTCCCCCCAATCCAGGAAGTCCGGCCGCCGAAGAACGCCCCGAATGTGCTGGTGGTGCTCATTGATGATGTCGGCTTTGCCGCCTCCAGCGCCTTCGGCGGTCCGATCAACACGCCCACGGCGGAGCGGCTGGCTGCCAACGGCCTCAAGTACAACCGTTTCCACACCACGGCGCTCTGCTCGCCCACCCGCGCGGCGCTGCTGACTGGGCGCAACCACCACTCGGTGGGCATGGGCGCCATCACCGAACTGGCCGCTGCCGCGCCGGGCTACACCTCGATGATTCCCAACACCAAGGCCGCTGTGGCCAAGACGCTGCGCGACAACGGCTATTCCACCGCGCAGTTCGGCAAGTGTCACGAGGTGCCCGTCTGGGAAACGAGTCCCATGGGGCCATTCGAGCACTGGCCGACGATGCAGGGCTTCGAGAAGTTCTACGGCTTCATTGGCGGTGAGACGAACCAGTGGTTCCCGGAGGTCTTCGATAACCTCACCCGGGTTGAAATCCCGAATGACCCCACCTACCACTTCACCGATGACATGACGGCCAAGGCCAGCGACTGGATCAAGGCCCAGAAGGCGATCTACCCGGACAAGCCCTTCTTCATCTACTGGGCGCCCGGCGCAACGCACGCCCCGCACCAGGTGGCTCCCGAGTGGATTGAAAAGTACAAGGGCCAGTTCGACGACGGCTGGGATGCGCTGCGGGAGCGCACCTTTGCCCGCCAGAAGGAGCTGGGCGTCATCCCGGCCGATGCGGAATTGACCCCGCGCCCGGCGCAGATTCCGGCCTGGGACGATATGCCAGAGGAACTGCTGCCGATTTTGCGCCGCCAGATGGAAACCTACGCGGGCTTCCTGGAGCACACGGACCACTGTGTCGGACAACTGGTTGATCTGCTGGAGCAGGCCGAAATCCTGGACGACACCCTGATCTACTACATCATTGGCGATAACGGCGCCTCGGCGGAAGGTACGCTCAACGGTACCTTCAACGAAATGATCAACTTCAACGGTATGGCCGAGTTGGAGACCCCGGAATTCCTGATGGAGCACCTGGATGGCTGGGGCGGCCGGGATTCCTACGGGCACTACGCCGTGGGCTGGGCGCACGCCATGGACACGCCGTACCAGTGGACCAAGCAGGTGGCTTCCCACTGGGGCGGCACCCGCAACGGCACGATCGTCTCCTGGCCGAATGGGATCACGAGCAAGGGCGAGATCCGCTCCCAGTTCCATCACGTGATCGACGTGGCGCCAACGATTCTCGAAGCTGCCGGCATCCCGGAGCCGACCTTCGTCGAGGGCGTCATGCAGTCGCCGATGGAAGGCGTCAGCATGGCCTACAGCTTCAATGACGCCGCCGCGCCGGACCAGCACACCATCCAGTACTTCGAAATGTTCGGTAACCGCGGCCTCTACCAGGATGGCTGGACGGCGGTGACCCGGCACTCCATCCCCTGGGAGCTTTCTGCCGCGTCCACTCCCTTCAACGAGGATGTCTGGGAACTGTACAGCCCGGATGACTGGACGCAGGCGCATGACCTGGCCGCGGAGATGCCAGACAAGCTGGCCGACATGCAGCGCCAATGGTTGATTGAAGCTACCCGGTACAACGTGCTGCCGCTGAACGACAGCCGGGCGGAGCGCATGATCCCCGCGCTGGCTGGCCGCCCCACGCTGATCAAGGGGGACACCCAGGTGCTCTTCCCCGGCATGGCCATGGGCGAAAACAACGTGGTGGACATCAAGAACAAGTCGTACGCGGTCACCGCCAACGTGACCTTCCCCAAGGCGGAGGCGCAGGGGGTCATCGTCGCCCAGGGCGCCAACTTCGGCGGTTGGGCGATCTACGCCCACAAAGGCAAGCTCAAGTACATCTATAACTTCCTCGGGCTCGATCTCTACGAGATCGAAGCTTCAGAGAGCTTGCCCGCGGGCGATCATCAGGTGCGCATGGAGTTCGCCTACGACGGCGGCGGGGCCGGCAAGGGTG
Source organism: Chloroflexota bacterium (assembly GCA_030852885.1). Lineage (GTDB taxonomy): Bacteria > Chloroflexota > Chloroflexia > Thermomicrobiales > UBA6265 > JACCXM01. The sequence continues at coordinate 7,208 of JALYWD010000122.1, forward strand.
GCACGGCCACGCTCTATGTGGACGGGGACAAGGTGGCGGAAGGCCGAGTTGAGCACACGCATGCCACCGTCTTCGCCGCTGATGCGACGGCGCTGGTCGGCAACAAGTTCGGGGCGCCGATCGGACCAGACCTCGAGATCGAGGGCAATCCGTTCAATGGCACGGTCAAGGGCGTCCAGATCGACCTGAACAAGACCGACGCCGATCACTACGTCAGCGACGCCGAGCGCTGGCGGGTCGCAATGGCGATACAGTAGCAGTACGCCCGGGCACGGGCGCGGTGGCAGGGTTGTCGCCGCCGCGCTCGGCCCCTGAATGAAGGAAGCTTCCCTCATGGCTGAAGCGCACGGCGCGCCACCGACTGGAGCAAGTCCCGCCCCGAACCTCAGCCTCATCTCGACGCAGCTCTCGTGGCAACGCAGCGAACTCTCGAACCTCCGTACGCTGCTCGCATGGGCGCGCACCGCAGTCTCGATGATTGGCTTCGGGTTCACCATCTACAACTTTTACCGGGGGTTCCTGGAGGATCTTGCCAGCGCTGGCCGGGCCGACGGCGCCCGTAACCTCGGCCTGGCGCTGGTGACGGCCGGCACGCTTGCCATGCTCGTCGCCGTCTGGAACTACTGGGCAACAAACAAATCCCTGGCCAGGTTGCACGGCGTCCTGGAAATCCCGGAGGAGTTCAAGCAGCGCTGGATTTACGCCTACCTGCTGTCGGCCGTGCTCTTCCTGATCGGGCTGATCACGCTCGTCTTCATGCTGCGCCGGATCTAGCCGGAACCTCAGACCGCCCGAGATTCATGCCAGGAACCTCGACTTGGCCCCGTGCAGGATGCTGCTGGCAAGAACACGGACCGGGCACGCCCGGTCCGCTTGTGTTGCACTCCCCGGTGTTCATGCAGGTACTTGGATTAGCTGGAACACCCGGCAACGCCGACGCAGTTGGTCGGCTCGTTCTCACGCAGCGTGACGCTATCAAGGGCGACGTTCCCCCGGGAATTGGCCCAGATACCGCCTCCAGCAACGGCGTGGTTGCCGGTAATGCTGCCCCCGGTCAGGTGCACCGCGCCCTCGAGGCAGAAAACACCACCGCCGTTTCCTGCTCCACTAAGGCCCGCGTGGTTGTCAGTCACCACGCAGTTCGTCAGCGTCAACGCATGCGTTGGATGCGTCTGCGCAATACCGCCGCCATTGGCGTCGTGCCGGTTGTTGGCCACCGTGCAGTCCGTCAGGGTCAGGGGGCCAGTTGCCTCGCTGCTTTGACGCACGCCAGCTCCAGACCCGGCTGTCCCGGTGACCCGGTGACCCGTCACCGTGGAACGACGCAGCGTCATCGTGCCGGCGTTGGATATTCCCCCGCCGGTTGTTGCAGGGTCCCTGATAACTCGCACGTTCTCGATAATCGAGGTCACGTTGACATCGCTGATGATGACTCGCCTGACCGCATTTCCATCAAGGATGGTGCTGGTAGCTGGGTCGTTACCTTGCCCAGCGCCAATCAGCGTTACATTCGTTTCCAGGAAGTACGTGCCGGTGTAGCGCCCCGGACACGCGTAGACCGTCCCGCCCCTGGCAAGCTCAGTCTGGAGTGAGGCGCCGCACTCGGTTGGCGTGCCATTGCACGTGATTGTGCAGGTGCGGCAGCTACCCGCGGCGCAAACCTGCCCTGCCGGGCAACCGCACGTCCCGCCGCAGCCGTCGTTTGCGCCACAGGCCTTCCCGTCGCACGAGCCAACACAGGGGCCAGAACCACACGCCCCGGCTGTGGCGCCCTGGCTGGCGTAGGAACCCCGCTTCTTCTTTGGGACCTTGATCGTCTGCCCATTCAGGCAGAGTGTGACCTTTTTCTTCTTCTTTCTCTTCTTCGCCGTACCGTCAGACAGTGTCACAATTCCGGCTGCCCCACTGGCCAGCAATCCCAACACCGGGCGGCGTGGCCCTGCTTGCGTCCATGTGCGGGTCATGCGATCAAAGCGGCCTGGGTCCATAGAGCATCTCCCTGATCAGCTAACGTCCTGATCTTGAGCCTATGCCCCTGAGTACCGGACCGCATTGGTAGAAATACGTATTTCTCTGGCGTCGCTGCGAGGATGTCCTTGATCCGAGCCGCCTGGAACGCAAATTGCCCCGGCAGTTGGCTGCCGGGGCAAAGCTACGACCGGGATGAGCGGCGGCAATCGCCTGAGCCGGGTCGCTGTCAGCGCCCGCAGACCACCGCCTTCAGACGGCGCTACTCCACCACGTTCCAGAAGCTGCGGCTGCGTGACTCCAGCAGCGGCACCTCGGCGCCGAGAATGACGTTCTTGAACATCTCCGTCTCGGCGTGGGCCGTGAGCGCGTCCTGGTCCGCGTACTGCTCGTAGATCAGGAAGTGGCGCGGGTTGTCCGTGGAGCGATTCACGATGTACATGAGGCAACCTGGCTCCTGGTCGGAGTTGCAGTACGCCGCCGCCTCCTTCAACAGCTCGGCCACCCGCTCCTCGTTGCCTTCCTGCGCGAAATGCTGGGCAATCAACACGATCATCGCTGTGCTCCCCTTCCTTCCTGTTCTCGCTCCTGTTACCAGAGATCCTCGCCACCGAGGCGCTCGTAAAAGGCGCTCAACTCTTCGTCCGAGCCATAGTGGATCGTCAGCGTTCCGCCACCCTCCTTCGCTGGGCGAAACGTCACTTTTGTCCGCAGCGTCCGCTGCAGACCATCCAGGAATGCTTGCTGGAACACCGCGTCCAGCGGGCCGGCGTCAGATGGGGGCTCGTCCGTACGCAACCCGGCCGGCTTCTCGCCGGCCACCCACCGCCGTACCAGCTCTTCCGTCTGGCGCACCGTGAGATCTCGCGCCTGCACGATCTCCAGCGCCGCGATCTGCTCCGTGGCGCCCGGCAGGCCCAGGAGGGCCCGGGCGTGCCCCTCCGAAATGCCACCAGTCGTCAGCACCGCCTGCACGCGGTCTGGCAGGCCAAGCAGGCGCAGAGTGTTCGTGACGCTCACCCGGGAGCGGCCCACGCGTTCGGCGACCGCGGCCTGGGTCAAGCCAAAGTCGTCGATGAGCTGGCGGTAGGCGGCCGCTTCTTCCAGCGGTCCCAGGTCCGCCCGCACGACATTCTCGACCAGCGCCAACTCCAGCATGGCCCGTGGCGCGGCCTCCTTGACCACAGCGGGCACCACGCGCAATCCTGCCAGGCGGGAGGCGCGCCAGCGCCGCTCGCCGGCGATCAGGATATAGCGGCCAGGCTCCTGCGCGTTCGTCACCACCAGCGGCTGGATCACCCCGTGCACGCGAATGGAGTCCGCCAGTGTCTGCAAGGCGTCTTCATCCATCGCGATGCGCGGCTGGTACGGATTCGCCTCGATGGCGTCGATGGGGATTTCCAGCGGCGCGGCAGGGGTCTCGTTGAACGTAGGAATCAGGGCGCTCAAGCCGCGCCCCAGCCCGCCACGTCGCGCGCCAGTGGCGGCAGGGCGCTCCGGGTCACTTGCGGAAGCAGCGGCAGATGTCGCGGCGGGGCGGTCGCTCAACAGGCGCTCGATTGATGTGGCCGCGTGTGCGGCAGCGGCAGGTTCGGCTGCGAGTATACGAGACGAGGGGGAGACGCTCCTGCGGGAGCTTAGGGGGAG
>JALYWD010000124.1 GCA_030852885.1 Chloroflexota bacterium
CCCGCTTCGCAGGTTGTCTGAGTAAACGAGCAGGTAGCCGACTCACATATGCCGCTCGTGCAGACATTGCCGCACGTTCCGCAGTTGTCTGGATCCGAGTCGAGGTCGGTACAGTCGAGATTGCCGGTGCAGTCGGTCAGGTCGCCGCAGCCGATGGCAACACATTCCCCGCCCGCGCACGCCATATCGACCGGGCCGGCACTGGGGCACTGGTACATGCAGTCGCCGCAGTGCAGGTAATCCGTGGACAGGTCGTAGCAGCCGGCCGGCGCCCAGCCTGGTTGCTCCTCGCAGAAGGTGAAGCCCGGCGCGCAAGTATCAGTTTGCGGCAAGGGCCCGGCTCTCACTGTGCGTGGCAGCCACACGGCCAACGCACTTCCAGTCAGCACGCGCAGCGCCTGGCGACGGGAATGGCCGGACGCGAAGGCTCTCGCGACGTTATCAAAGCGACCGTCGTCCACTGGAAGTTCCCCTCCACGGCAAGCGCCAGCAAGAAACACGTGCTGCTCTTGGCGGAGCCCACCGGCAAGGGACCTTGCGCCTGAAACTGCGCTGTCACATGGTTGTGTTGAAGCGTCGGGCGGGACGCTATCATGGAGATGCGTCATTGTCAACTGGTTGTGAAACATCGCCTTCGGGGTCCTAACGGAAAGAGTCGGCAGGAGAGCATGCGAAGCACCGTGGAGCAAGCAGCAAACAAGCCGGATACGCTGGTTCTCGGCGTCGATGGCGGCAATACCAAGACCATTGCCATCGTGGCGACCACCACCGGTCACATTCTTGGGGCCGGGCGCGCTGGGCGCTCAGATATCTACAACACCCCCTGCGAAGAGGACGCGCTGCAGGAAATCGCGCACGCGGTGGAGCAGGCCCTGCAAGCCGCAGGCGCTACGGCAGGTGATCTGGAGGTGGGCGCGTTCAGCATGGCCGGCGCGGACTGGCCCGAGGACGTCGATCTCCTGCGCCGTGGCATGACCAGGTTCGGGTTCGGCCGCACGATCGTCATCGCCAACGACGCCATTGGAGCATTACGCGCCGGAACGCCCGACGGCGTTGGCGTCGCCATCACCTGCGGCACCGGAATTGCCATCGGCGCGCGCAACCACGATGGCCGTGAGTGGTACCTGGGCAACTGGACCGTTGCCGTCGGTGGCTACGAGCTCGGCAAGCAAGCGCTGGTAGCCATCTACGAAGCTCACCTCGGTCTTGGCCCCCAGACCTCGCTGACAACCGGCGTCCTGAATTTCTTTGATGCCGACAGCGCTGAAAACGTGCTCCACTACTGCACGGCGCGGAACACCGATCGTCACTGGTCGCATCAGGCAAAGCTTGCGCCGATCGTCCTGGACGAAGCCGCCAATGGGGATGCGGTTGCCCTTGCCATCGTCGAGGAAGCCGGCAAGCGCGATGCTCGCGTGGCCGCCATGGCCGCGCGCTCGGTTGGACTGGACGGCGAGCCCTTCCGCCTCGTCCTCTCGGGTGGCGTGCTACGCCATCCGTCGAAAATCCTGAGCAAGGCGATCTGCCGCCACGTTTCAAGCGAGATGCCCGGGGCCATCGTGTGCAGCGGAGGTCCAGAACCTGTTATCGGTGCGGTGATGATGGCCCGGGATGCCCTGGGACTGGCCCCTGATGAGCAGGTGCAGGCCCGGTTGGAGCGCGAAACACCGGGGAGTTGGCTTTTCGCAACGTAGGGAACTGTTGCCGGAGTTTGCCCGAATGCACGCCATTTCTGGTACCGTAGAGGCCGACTGCCGGGCTATCCGGCCTGCCGTTTGGCGGTGTCATTCCGCCCAACCAGGAGGTTTTCTTTCATGGCCTTCGAGCTCCCCCCGCTGCCCTACGCCTATGAGGCGCTGAACGACACGATCGACACCGAAACGATGCACCTGCACCACGACAAGCACCACCAGGCCTATGTCAACAACCTGAACGCCGCCGTTGAAGGCACCGCGTTCGCCGACATGTCCATCGATGAGCTGGTGCGCAACGTCAACCAGGCGCCGGCCGACAAGAAGGGCGCCATCCGCAACAATGGTGGCGGCCACTACAACCACTCGATGTTCTGGGAAATCATGACCCCGGGCGGCCCGGCCGCGCCGAGCGGAGACCTGGCTGCCGCGATCGAGGCCTTTGGCGGCGTGGACGCGCTCAAGGACGCCGTGAACAAGGCTGGCGCGGGCCGTTTCGGCTCCGGCTGGACCTGGGTGATCGTGGGCGCGGATGGCAAGCTGGCCGTCGTGTCCACACCAAACCAGGACAACCCGCTGATGACCGGCATCGCCGAGAGCACGGGGTACCCGATTCTCGGGAACGACGTCTGGGAGCACGCCTACTACCTCAAGTACCAGAACCGCCGCCCGGACTACCTGGCCGCGTGGTGGAACGTGGTGAACTGGGACAAGGTGGCCGAGCGCTTCGCGAACGCGCGGGCTGCCCAGGGCTAGGCTCTCGCACTTCAACGCGACGTGCGAAGATCACTGGGGGTGGCCATTCTGGCCGCCCCCGTTTTCATGTCCACCGTCTGTAAGGGATTGCGATGAGCGACGCGGCATTTGACCTGGTCATCAAGGGCGGAACCATCGTCAACGAGGATGGTGAGGTGGTCGCCGACGTCGGCATTCGTGGCGAGCAAATCG
>JALYWD010000140.1 GCA_030852885.1 Chloroflexota bacterium
GCTCTGCCTTTCAGGTCCTGCCGACTGGCAGTGGACCGGAACGAGCCTCTGCCAGCAACGCGATGTTCACGGCGCCCTCCTGGCCTGTCGCGCCCGCGTAGGGCTCGCCAGCAACCCAGCCTGCGAACGCCGTCACCTGGGAGACGTAGGGGTTCGGCGCATTGTCGAACAGGATGCGCGTGCCATCGGAGGTGACCAGGCGTCCTCCCGCGTCTCCGAGCCGGGGTACGAAAATGCCGGTCGCAATGCCCCAGCCACGGGTGCCGTGGACTTCAACCCGGTTCGCCGGGCCCTGGACCCCGGTGGCCATCTCGACAACGGCTGTCGCGTTGCCGAGCTGCAACAGGAGGACCGCCAGGTCTTCGACCTCGACATCCCAGTGCTGCGTGCTGAGCCTGCTGCCCAGCAAACGCGCTTCCGGGAATCCGGTTAGCCACAGTGCCGCGTCCAGGGTGTGAGTGCCAATGTCCATGAGGGCCCAACCACCGGAGCTTTCGGGATCGAGCCGCCACGCGTCGGGCAGTCCGGCGTACTGGGTTTGCCAACTGGCGCGCACGTAGGCAACCTCCCCGAAGGCGCCGGATATGGTCCGCTCATGGAGCGCGCGCAACGCTGGGTGGAAGCGACCCTGGTAGCCCACACCGAGCCTGAGCCCCTGCTGTTCCGCCAGCGCCGCGAGCTCTGCCGCTTCGTCCGCATGGGTGGCCAGCGGTTTCTCTGCCAGCACGTGCTTGCCTGCCAGGAGCGCCTGGCGGACGTGGTCGTAGTGCAGATGATTGGGCGAAGCCACCCAGACCACCTGCACGTCCGGGTCTTCCAGGAGCGCGGACACCGATTCAAAGGAGCGCGAGGCGCCCTGCCGCACGGCAAAGGCCGCCGAACCGCGCGGCGTGGACCCCGCTGCTCCGATAAGCTCCTGACCCGCCTGGCGGAGGACTGGCGCGAAAACCGCGTCTGAAAATCCGCTGCTGCCGATCAGGCCCCAGTTGAGGCGAACGATATCGTTCATCAGGGAGTGCTTGCCCTCATTCCACCGCGAACATCATGCGTGCAGTGTACGGGGGAGCGTATGGGCGTGTCCGGACCAGGTGGCGACGCGGACAGGCCCAATCGCAAGGGCCAGGTCGCAAGTTGCTCGAGGAGCAACGTTGCCAACGTTGATCTGGTGCTACCGGCGAAACGTCTCAAGCGCCATGCCAAACCGCTCGACGGAGTGCGACGTGTTGGGGTTGAGCACGATCTGCACGTGATCGATGCCAACCCCGGTAAAGCCGTGCAGGACCTCCGCCAGTTCTTGCGGAGATCCAGTGAGCGGTTGCGCGTCCGGCGCGCGATTGGGAACGGCATCCGGGTAGTCGATCTGGATCGAGACCGAGCGACGCAGCGTGGCCGGGTCTCGCCCGGTATCCGCGCAGGCCGCGTCAGCTGCGGCCAGAGTCGGGATGATGGCGTCCGGCGTGTTTGTCTGCCACGAGAGCCAGGCGTTCCAGATGTCCGCATACTGCACCGCCAGGGCCAGGACGCGCGGCCGGTTGGCGAGCGCCCCGATCATGATCGGTGGTCCGCCGTGTCGCGGCCCGCGTGGCCGCAGCTCGCACTCCCGCGCGGAAATGTACCTTCCAAGGTAGTCAACGTACCCGTCACGCAGGAGCGGGAAGATCACCGCCAGCGCTTCCGCGAACCGATCAATGCGGTGGTCAAACGGAAAGCCGTAGGCGCGAAACTCCGGCTCATGCCACCCTGCGCCGAGCCCCAGGATGAGGCGGCCACCACTGATTTCGTCCACCGTGTCCGCCATCTTGGCCAGCAACGCCGGGTTGCGCCAGAGCGCGCACATGACGAGCGCCCCGATTTCCACGCGGGGCACGATCGCCGCGAGCGCGGCGATCTGGGACCATCCCTCCCAGCCCCCGAGTCGTACTCCCGGTTCCGGCTCCATTTGCAGATGGTCCGAAACCCAGATGGAGTCCGCCCCGATTGCCTCGGCCAACTGGGCCCGGTGCAGTACGTCCCGCCAGGTGAGGTCGCTGCCATCACCGCCCTCACCCCACGGTGTCAGGAAAACACCAACCTTCATCTTCTCAGGCCGCTTGCATCCAGGACTCCAGGTCCGCGATGGAATCCAGGGTGACCCGCGCAACTGCCTCATCGGCGGCCGTAACTGGCTTGCCACTGCGCACCAGAACGCCGGTTATCCCCAGGCGCTGCGACGGGGCGATATCGTTGTGGGCATCATCGCCAATCATGGCCAGCCTCCCCGCCGGGAGTGCGATATCGCGCATCGCCTGTCGGAAGAAGGCTGGGGAGGGCTTGCCAACCGTGGTGACGCGGACTCCGGCCGCCCTCGCAATTGCCTCGATGAAGGGTCCGCTATCGAGCGTCATCCCCTCCTCGGTGCGCCAGGCCACGTTGCGGTGCATGGCAATCAGCTTCGCGCCGTTCAGCAGCAGCCGGTAGGCGTGGTTGAGGCGGGCGTAGGTCAGTTCGTGTTCCGCGCCGCCAATCACGACTACGCTCGCATCAGGCGTGCCGTCGGGCCCCACCAGGTCGATGCCCGCGGCGCGGAAATCATCGCTGGCGTCTCCGGTCGACAGGAGATAGCAGGGCACGCCGCGAAATCGTTCGCCAACATAGGCAGCCGTGGCGTAGGCGGCGGTGAAGATCTCGAACTCATCCACCGGGAAGCCCCTGGCGCGCAGATTGGCAGCCAGCGACGCACGGCTGGACGTGGTGCTATTGGTGAGCAGCCGGAAGGGAATGCCTTCGCCGCGCAACCACGCCAGCGCTTCGGGCGCGCCGGCGATGGTTCGCCCGCCTATCCTGAGCACACCATCGAC
>JALYWD010000146.1 GCA_030852885.1 Chloroflexota bacterium
GGAACGAGGTCCGTCGACAGGCACAGGACGACCCGCGTGGAGGCGCGCGCTCGCTGGTGACGAAGTGGGCGCGAATTCGGTTTTGATTGGACCGCCGGCAGGTTGTGCTGCTCACTCCAGGCCGTAAGTCACCAGCAGCGGGATGCGGTTGGGTGCTTCGGAGCGGCCGCCGGTGATGCGCGCTTCCCACTCGCCGCCGACGGTGAGGCCGTTGAAGGCGTCGGAGCGTTCTCCGGCCTTCAGGAAGACCGGGCCTTTGCGCCGGTCCTGCTTGTCGCGCAGGATGAGGGCGATGCGCTTTTCGCCCTGGTTGGTGACGCTGGTGATGCGCGGGGTCAGGCCGGCATTGCTGCGCGGGTTGTCTGACTTCGCTTTGTAGGTGTGCCAGAGGTTGCCGTTCCCCTGCTGCAGGCGGACCGTCGTTTCGCCCGGCTGCACCACTACGGGTGGGGGCGGCGGGGTCGGGGTTGGTGGCACGGGCGTTGGCGTCGGGACGGTCACGGGGACACGATTGGTGGTGTAGAAGCCAGCCGTGCCGGAGACCTTGTCGTAGAACAGAAGCAGGTCCGGGCCGATGGCCGTGACACTGGTCCAGTCCATGCCGCGCGGCGTGCTGGTGAGCAACAGCGAGTTCAGCGTGCTGCCAGGGCCGATGTCGATGAACTCCACCTCGGAGGCGCTGCGGTCGTAGAGCACGAGTTCAGCGGTGCCGCTGGAGTTTGTGCCCTGCATGAGGAAGTGGTTGCCCTGGATCGAGCTCCAGGTGGTGCGCCAGAGGTTGTAGCTCGCGAACTGGGTGATATCCCCCACGCCGTTGATGGACGAGGCTGCCGCCTGCCGCGCGTTGCGGTCGTAGGTCAGGAAGTCGCCAGAGGGCATGGCGCCGCTGGTGAACGGGCCGGTGGTGAGCAGGTCCCAGGTCATGCGCCAGTCGTTGTAGGAGCGGATCTGCTGCAGGCTGCCGTTGGTTTCGATGCTGTAGAGCGTGGCGAATCCGCCCAGGCGGTCGTAGGCCAGGAGGCCGCCCGTGCCGATGGGCAGGAAGGCGCTCCAGGTCCTGCGCTGGTTCGGGTAGCTGCGCACAGGGCGCGCGTTCCCGAACTGGTCGATTTGCTGCAACGAGATTTCGCCAACCTGCCGGTCGTAGAGGACCAGGCCGTTCACCCCGAGCTGGCGCGGGAAGCCGGACGGCGTGATCACATCCCAGGTGGTGCGCCAGCCGGTGAAGACGTTGAGCTCGACGAAGCCGCCGCCGGCGTCGATGGCCAGGAGCTTGGCTTCCCCAGCGACGCGGTCGTAGATGAGCGCCCGGCGGGGGAAGGCCCGGTCCGTGGAGAGGGGCACGATGAGGTCCCAACTGCGCCGCCAGCCGGTGTAGAGCGCAAGCTCGGTCAGGCCCGCGCCGGGCACTGAGCCGCTGGCAACGGCTGGAAGTTGCGCCATGCGCGCGGTCAGCCCCGCGCCAAGCAGCCCGGCGGTTGCGAGCAGGATGCGCCGTCGGGTCAGGATGGCGGCGTGGCGCGGCATGCTGGAATCTCCTAATGGCCGAAGGTGCGCACCGACTCCCGGCGTGGCTGCCACGCCAGGTTCACCTTGCCGAATTGCTTCAGCAGCGCACCAGCTTCCTGGTACAGCGGTTGCACGTTGGGATGCTTGATCTTCCACTCGCCTTTCAACCCGCGAATAACGAGTTGGCTATCGCCGCGAATGGCCAGGCTGGAGGTGCTGGCCTGCCCACCGGTCAGTTCGAGCGTACGCTTCAGGCCGGAAATGAGCGCCAGGAACTCGGCCTGGTTGTTCGTCATGTTGTGGCCGAACTCCATGCGGTTGGCGGCCTCGACCCCGTGCGGTCCCTCGATCTCGTAGCTGCCGTAGCCGAGCCCCGGATTTCCCTTCGACCCGCCGTCAAAGGTGAGGGTGTAGCTGCCTGGCCCTGTCTGCGCGACCAGGGAGGCTTGTGTGGCGTTGGGTTTCGCCCTGGCGGTTGGGGGCTTCCCCCCTCCCAGGGCGCGTTGCAGATCACGTGCCAGACGAATGAGCGAGTCGTGGTCCAGTGCGGCGGGATCGACACGGAGCATGCGCTCCGTGTCGATCGGATGCTCGGGGGCATCTGTCATGCGTGGGCGGCCTCGGCGTGTTTGGCCGCAGCGGCTCGCACCTGATCGGCGATATGCTGCGGCACGGGCTGATAGTGGGCAAACTCGCTGGTGAAGGAGCCGCGCCCCTGTGTGATCGAGCGCAAATCGGTGGCGTAGCGCTGCACTTCCGCCGCCGGCACGTGCGCCTCGATGGTGGTCGTGGAATTGAGGCCAGGATTCATGCCGCTCACGTGCGCGCGCTTCGTATTGAGGTCGCTCATCACGTCACCAGTGTAGGAATCCGGAACCGTCACCTTGACCAGCATCACCGGCTCCAGCAGGACCGGCTTGCTTTGCAGAATCCCCTTCTTGAACGCTTCCTTGGAAGCGATCTTGAAGGACATCTCGTTGGAGTCTACCGCGTGGTAGGAGCCGTCCGTCAGCGTGACGCGGACATTGACGACCGGGTAACCGGCCAGCGGCCCGGCCTCCAGCCCTTCGCGGACACCTTTCTCCACGGCCGGGTAAAAGTTCCTGGGCACCGAGCCGCCGAACACGCGCTCGCTGAACTCGAAGTCCGCGTCCGGGAGCGGCTCCAACTCAAGGTAGACGTGCCCGTACTGCCCCGCGCCGCCGGTCTGCTTCTTGTGCTTGTACTCGGAGACGGTCTTGGCGGAAATGGTCTCGCGGTAGGCCACGCGCGGCAGACCCAGCTCCACAGTGAGACCGAAGCGGCGCATCATGCGGTCCAGCGCGATCTGGACATGTGGCTCCCCGAGCCCGGAGATGATCGTCTCACCGGAGGCAGCGTCACGGGAAAGGTGCAGGCTCGGATCCTCTTCGACCAGGCGTTGCAACGCCTGGCCCATCTTGTCCAGGTCGCCCTTGGTCTTGGGATGGACCGATGCCGAGTACGCCGCGCCGGGGAAATCAACACCCGGCAGAGACACCGGGCGAGATTGCTCGGCGACGGTGTCGCCAGTCATCACGGTGGCGAGTTTGGCCACCGCACCGATGTCGCCGGCAGTGATCGTGTCCGTGGCCAGGTGGTCCTTGCCGCGGATGTAAAAGAGTTGGCCGAGCCGCTCATCCTCCCCGCGAGAGGCGTTCCAGGCATGAGAGTTCGATTTCAGGGCGCCGGAATACACGCGCATATACGTCACGCGCCCGACGTGCGGGTCCGCCATGGTCTTGAACGCCAGGGCGACCGTGCTGTTGTCGTCAACGGAAACGGTGACGTCGTCGTCGCCCAGCTTGCCGGCTGGCGCAGCGTCAGCAGCGGACGGGAGGTACTCCACGACGGCGTCAAGCAACTGGGCGACGCCACGGTTGCAGGTGGCCGAGCCAACGAGCACCGGGAAGACCGCGCTCTGGGCAATGCAGGTCTTGAGCGCGCTCTCCAGTTCCGCCGTCTCGATCTCCTCGCCTTCCAGGTAGCGCATCATCAGGGTTTCGTCCCCATCTGCCAGCGCCTCGATGAGTTGTTGCCGGTAGGTGTCCTTGGTGGCCAACAGGTCATCGGGGATGGGGCCAGACTCGAAGACGCCGGTCCCGTTGTCCGGGTAGGTGTGCGCCTGCTCCTTGAGCAGATCGACCACGCCCAGGAAGTTCTTTTCTGAACCGATCGGGAACTGGATCGGCGCCAGGAGGTTGCCGAAGGCGGCGCGGGCGGACGCCAGGGCGGCGGCGAAATCGGCGTTGTCACGGTCCATCTTGTTGATGAACAGCACGCGCGGCAGCCCGCGCTCTTCGGCTTGCCGCCAGGCCTGCTCGGTGCCGACCTCGACGCCGGCTGAGGCGTCCATCAGGATGACGGCGGCATCGGCCACCCGCAGCGCCGAACGGACTTCGCCGATGAAGTCCGCGTAGCCGGGGGCGTCGATGATGTTGATCTTGGTCTCTTGCCACTCCAGCGGCGCTACAGCGGCACTGACGGAGATGTGGCGCTTGATCTCGTCGGGATCGTAGTCAGTGACGGTATTGCCCTCTTCAACCTTGCCGAGACGCGTGGTGGCCCTGGAGGTAAACAGGCAAGCTTCCGTCAATGACGTCTTCCCCGCGCCACCATGGGCAAACAATCCGATGTTACGGATGCGATCGGCGGGGTACTGCTTCACCGTTTCCTCCTCCAGATGACCGATGTCGATCACACGTGGATCGAGCGGCTTGCGCACAGGGCAAGCCCAGGGAGGGCGGCTCGGACGAGGCCAAGCCGTCCGGGATCGCGTGCTGCCTGGCCGTGCCGCCAAGCGATGGAGGTGGCGTAACCGGACCGTTCGCCGCGAGGACGACGGTGCGCCGGTAAGCCAGGGAGCGCTCGCGATGGAGTGCAGTATAAAGGGGATGCTAACGGGCAGCCACACGCTATTTCAGTCGTCGAGCATCCCCAGGAATTGCTGGTCCACGGCGAAGACATCGGTCACGCTCAGGCGGTCCAGCACGGCAAGATGAATGGCGTCGCAGAGCGGGGCGGATGACGGCGCCTTGCCGGTCTCCACCGCCCGCCGGCCTTCCTCCAGATCCTGCGCGGTGACCGGTTCGATGTGGATCGCGCACTGGGCGAGCCACGTGCGCGCCGTGGACGGCCCGAGGGCAGCCAGGATGAGCTGGTGCGCGGTGGCGAAGGCCAGGTCGGTGGTGAACAGCAGGAAGCCGCTCTGCAGGAAATCCTGATACGCGTCCGCCGCCGCCTGGTGTGAGACATCGTCCCGGTCCGCCAGCGCCACCAGCGCCGAGGCGTCTACGAAGGCTATGCGGTGCGCGGCCGCGGAATCGCTCATGATTGCTCCGCCGTGACCAGTGCCTGGAGGTAGGCCGTTGCTCCGAGCGCGATCTCGCTACCGCCGCTGCTGCCGATCCCGATGACCGCGCCCAGGGGATCCCGGTCCCCCGTGGCGAGGATCTCCGCCAGGCCCTCGCCGCGCTGCCGCGACACGAGCATCTGCTCCAGATCGAACTCCTCGATAAACCACTGGTTGCCGATGCGCTCGCCGGGCAGCACGCCCTCACGCAGATAGCGGCGCACCTGCTCGGTGGAGCGGTCCAGGATGCGCGCGGCATCGGCGACCGTCAGTCTGGCGGAACCTGCCATGCGGGCCATATCCTGTCGATGATTGCCGCGGCTAGACGGTGTACACGCCGCCCTTCAGCACGACCTCGCCATCGAGCGTGGCCTGCCCCCCGGCGCGCAGGTCACAGATCATATCCCAGTGAATGGCGGATGTGTTGCTGTTCCCGGTTTCCGGGTAGCCGGCTCCGAGCGCCATGTGCATGGTGCCGCCAATCTTCTCATCGAGCAGGATGTTCTTGGTGAAGCGTGAGATGCCGAAGTTCGTGCCGAAGGCGATCTCGCCCAGACGCCGCGCGCCCTCATCAGTGTCGAGTGTGTCGATCAGGTACTGCTCGTTCTTGCTGGCCGTGGCTTCCACCACCTTGCCGCTTTCGAAGCGGAGGCGGATGTCCGCGATCTCCCGGCCTTCCGTGACCACCGGGTAGGAGAAGTGCACCTGCCCCTGGGCGGAATCTTCGACAGGCCCGGTGAAGACCTCGCCGGATGGGAAGTTGCGCTTGCCGTCCGAGTTCACCCAGTGGCGGCCACCCACGTTCATGCGGAGATCGGTGCCCGGCCCGGTGATGTGCAACTCGCTGCGCTGCGAGAGCCAGTCGATCAGCCGCTGCTGGCGGGTGGAAAGCTCGCGCCAGGAGGCGACGGGGTCCGGCTGGTCGAGAAACATGGCGCCGGCCAGGAACCGCGCGAACTCGTCGGTCGACATCTCCGCGTCCTGCGCGTAGGCCGAAGTCGGGAAAATGGTCAGGGACCAGCGCTGCTCGCCCTGGGCGGCGCGGCGCATGGCGATCTCGCGCAACCCGGTGCGCGCCCGGCTGAAGATCGTCTGCCGCTCGCGGTCCACGCTCGTGAGCGCGCGCGTGTTGGTGCTGGCCATCACGGTGATGGCGACGGTTGCCGTCTCCCGGATCCAGCGCTCTACGTCGGAGACATTCGCCAGTTGCTCCTCGCTGGCGTTGTGCAGCACATCCGCCTGTGATTCGGAGAAGCTGGGCAGGAGGAGCACTTCAGCGCCCTTCCGCAGCGCGGCCCGGTGGGTGGCGCGGAGCAGCGGTTCAGCAGCAATGCCGCCCGTGATGGCGACCTTGTCATCGGCGCGGACTCCCGTGCAGTAATCCACCAGCACGTCAGCCCAGCGGTCGTAGAACGTTGCCGTCATGTCGATTCCTCGCAGGATGAGCCGTTACTTGAAGCCACGAACCAGGACCACGCCGCCCAGCAGCATGAGGCAGCCAAGGATGCGCAGGGCATCGACGGGCCGCGTGGCGCCGCCCAGGAAGCCAAATTGATCGAGGAGTAACCCACCGGTCAGTTGCCCGGTGATCAGGGCGGCCACGAAGAGGCCAACCCCGATGCGCGGCGCCAGGAAGGACGCTACCAGGAGATAAGGCAGAGCGAGGAGTCCAGTGATGATGAAGCCACCGGGCAGCCCGCGCAACGCAAGGAGCAGGATGGCGCCGGTACAGACAGAGATCACGCCCATCACGACCGGATTGTCGAATGGCGACGGCAGGAGCGGGCGGGCGCCGCGCACGCCATTGATGGTCAACGCGGCAGTGAGACCGGCAAATGTGCCGAGAATGGAAACGAACGCCGCTTCGGACGGGCCTCTGACGCCGCCCATGGCGCCCAGCATCGATACCTGGAGCGCTTGCGTGATGCCGAGCCCAACGACGACTGCGATCCAGAGCGCGTCATTCATGAAACGGTCCACCAGCCGGTGCTGAACTCGCGAATACGGTCGATATCCACATCAACCCCCAGGCCAGGGGTGTCTGGCACGGTGACCTGGTCCCGGTCGTACCACTCCCGCACCGCGCCGATGTCCTCCCGCAGCATGAGCGGGCCGCCCATCTCGACGGTGCGCACGTTGCTCATGGCGATGGCCGTATGCAGACCCGCCGCTGAGGCGATGGAGCTTTCAACCATCGTCCCGATCTGGGCCGGGATGCCGGCCGTCTCGGCGATGGCGTTCAATTTCAGCGCGTTGAGGATGCCGCCTGTCTTCATCAGCTTGA
>JALYWD010000491.1 GCA_030852885.1 Chloroflexota bacterium
GGGCGCTCGAACAGCAACGGACCTTGAGCAGACTCCGGTGGGGGAGTAGCATCAGGTAGCACACGGCCGCTGGAGCCGTGTCCTGAATCCCTCCCGCGTTCCACTCCGGCCCCCAGCCGGCGTATCCACGCGAAGACACAACAGAGAGGATCACCGCCCGTGAGCGACGTCGCCGAACTGCAGGCCGACGGGGCCGCACGGCCCGCAACCCTTGGTGAACTGAAGGCTTCCGGTTACCAATCCCGCACACTGCGTGAAGAAATGCGGGAAAACCTCATTACTGGCATCCGCCGGGGAGACCGGCTGTTCCCCGGCATCGTCGGGTACGACCGCACCGTCATCCCCCAGGTAGAGAACGCCATCCTGTCCGGACAGGACATCATCCTGCTCGGCGAGCGAGGGCAGGCCAAGACGCGCCTGGCGCGCGCGCTGGTCAACCTGCTCGACGAAGCGCTGCCAGTGGTGGCAGGCTCGGAAATCAATGACGACCCATTCAATCCCGTTTCGCGGTATGCCCGGGACCTGGTTGAGGAAAAGGGCGACGGGACTCCGATAGAGTGGGTCGGGCGGGAACGCCGCTACGGCGAGAAACTGGCCACGCCAGACACCACCATCGCCGACCTGATTGGGGAGGTTGACCCGATCAAGGTGGCGGAGGGGCGCTACCTCTCCGACGAGCTGACCATCTCCTACGGACTGGTGCCGCGCACAAACCGCGGCATATTCGTCCTGAACGAGTTGCCAGACCTGGCCGAGCGTATCCAGGTGGGTCTGCTCAACGTCATGGAAGAGCGTGACGTGCAGATTCGCGGCTACAGGATCCGCCTGCCGCTCGATGTGATCGTGGTCGCTTCCGCGAACCCCGAGGACTACACGAACCGTGGCCGCATCATCACACCGCTCAAGGACCGTTACGGCTCCCAGATCCGCACGCACTACCCGGAGACCATTGATCTCGAAATCGAGATCATGGACCAGGAGCGAGCGGTCTTCGAGAACGATGGCATTGCCGCGACCGTGCCAGAGTTCATGAAGGAGATCGTGGCGGAACTCACGCATCTCGCGCGCCGCTCCCACGATGTCTCGCAGCGCTCCGGGGTGTCCGTGCGCATGAGCGTGGCCAACTACGAGAACATGGTCTCCAACGCGGTCCGCCGCGCCATCCGACTCGGCGAGCGGCAGACAGCGCCACGCATCTCGGACCTGGCGGCGGTCCTCGCGTCCACCACGGGCAAGATCGAGATCGAGGGCCTGGGTGAGGTCAGCGAGGACCAGATCGTCGATAAGCTCATCCAGAACGCGGTACTGGCGGTCTTCAACCGCCGCTTTTCGGTCCGCGACTTCGACCGCCTGGTCCTTGCGTTCGACAACGGACTCACGGTCGAAGCGTCCGAGATGATGCCGGCCCTCGATTACGTGCACCAGCTCAGTCATCTCGACGGGGTGGCCGAAGCTGTGGCAACGCTCGATGTCGGGGGAAATCCGGCAGCGGTGGCGTCCGGGGTCGAATTCATCCTGGAAGGGCTGCACCTGAACCGGCGGCTCAACAAGAACGAGAGCAGTGCGACAGGAGCCGCGCGGTACCACCGCTAGTCACGAGAACACACCAAGTACGCGCCGGAGAATCGTCATGCCCATTCATCGCTACGGTACGCGCTACTCACGCTGGGATGGCACACAGCAAATCGAGGCGCTTTCCGCCGAAGACCTGATGCGCGCCATGTCTGACGACCTCATGCAGGATGGCGACGTCAACCGGGCGCTGCAGCGCCTCTTTCGCTGGGGCTTCCAGCGCCCGGACGGCGAGCAGGTGCCTGGCCTCCAGGGCCTGATGCAGAAGCTGCGCGAACGCCGCCAGGAGCAGCTCGAGCAGTACGACATGCAATCGATGCTCAGCGACATCATCGATCGCCTGGATCAGGTGATCGAGACGGAGCGGCAAGGCATCGCGCAGCGCCTGGACGACGCCACCAAACAGGACATAACCAATCAGTCAGAACCTGGGCAGGCCGGAACCCAGAACGAGCAAGGGGACGAGCAGCCAGGATCGGAGCAGTCAGCCGCCCAGGAGTCTGGCGCGGAATCCGGGGAATCCGCGGCGCAGAATGAAGCACTGCGGAAACTTCTCGAATCGATGGCCGGCAAGCACCTGCAACAGCTCGATGCGTTGCCAAAGGACCCGGCAGGGGCCATCCGCGCGCTGCAGGACTATGACTTCATGGTCCCAGAGGCGCGGCAGCAGTTCCAGGAGCTGCTGGACATGCTGCAGCAGCAGATGAGCCAGCAGATGTTCCAGGGGATGCAGCAGGCGCTCTCCCAGATGTCGCCGGAGGACCTGGCCGAGACGCGCCAGATGATGCAGGAACTGAATGAGATGCTGGAGGCGCGCCAGCGTGGCGAGGACCCCGGCTTCCAGGAGTTCATGCACCGTCATGGACATCACTTCGGGCCAGACCTCAACTCGCTGGACGACCTGATCGAGCACATGCAGCAGCAGATGGGCGCGATGCGACAACTCATGCAGAGCATGAGCGCGGACCAGCGCAGCCAGTTGCAGAACATGATGCAGGCGGCCATGCAAGATGAGGGGCTGCGCCAGCAGATGGACCGCCTGGGCCAGAATCTGGGTCAGATGATGAGCCCGGAAGATTGGCGGCGCGGCTACCAGTTCTCCGGCGACGAATCGCTGACCCTTGAGCAGGCAATGCGGCTGATGGAGCGGCTCGATCAGTACGACCAGCTCGAAGCGGACTTCAAGGAAGTCCGCGACTGGAACGACCTGGCTGAGCTGGATGACGACAAGATCCGCGACCTCCTGGGCGAGCAGGAAGGCGAGCAACTGCAGCAGTTGCAGCAGATTGCCCGCATGCTGGAGGATGCCGGGTTCGTGCGCAAGACGCGGCGCGGCTATGAGCTGACGCCGCAGGGCGTGCGCAAGATCGGGGAAAAGGCGCTCACCGACATCTTCGCCGACCTCAAGCGGGACCGCATGGGGCAGCACGACCTGCGCCGCGAGGGCGGCGCCGGCGACCGCACGGATGTCACGAAGCCATATGAGTTCGGTGATCCCTTCCTGCTCGATATCCCCAAAACGATCATGAATGCCGTGCAGCGTGGAGCGGTACCTTCACCTGAAGGCGCCGCTATCAAGCTCGCGCCACCAGATTTCGAGGTCTACCGGACGGAGTACTCGACGCGTTCCGCAACCGTGCTGATGGTCGATATGAGCCGGTCGATGCTCTACAACGGCTGCTTCAACGCGGCCAAGCGCGTGTCGCTGGCGCTCGATTCGCTGATTCGCGGCAAGTACCCGCGAGACCAGTTGAGCATCATCGGATTCTCGTACCTGGCCCAGGAGATCAAGCCCTCCGACCTGCCCTCGCTGGACTGGAACGAATACAACTACGGCACCAACATGCAGCATGGCTTCCAGTTGGCGCGGCAGGCGCTGAACCGGGAGAAGGGCGCCAACAAGCAGATCATCGTCATCACCGACGGCGAGCCAACCGCGCACTTCGACGACGGGCACGTGCGGTTCAATTACCCGCCGACCCCGCGCACCTTCCAGGAGACGTTGCGCGAGGTGATTCGCTGTACCAAGGACGGCATCACCATCAACACATTCATGCTGGAGCGGTCACCGTACATGGTGCAATTCATTAACGACCTGATGCGGATCAACGGCGGGCGGGTGTTCGTCGCCACGCCAGATCGGCTCGGAGAGTACATCCTGGTTGACTACGTCGCGAACAAGCGCAAGTTCGTCGGTTAGGACCAGTCGGAGGCGGGGAGTACGCTCCCCGTCCTCGGCGGGCTCACTCGCCGACCCCTGAGCATTTACTCACCTTTCACCTTATTGGCGAAGGACGATCCGACCTGCGCCGCACTCATCATTTGACCGATCCAGGGATATTGGAATGCCACCCAAGCCGCGCCGTCAGCACGGCCCGCGCACGGGCTTGGTCGTACGCAAGCCGGAGAAATCTCGCGACTCGCCGGCGGCGCTACAGCCTGGAACCTTGCGCCTCGGGGTTTGTCTATTGGAATGCGCAAGCAGGTATCTGACGACCGGTGCCAGCGCCTATCTTCGATGGTTCGCTGTGGCTGTGACCCGGTAGTCAGCGAGAACGCCGGGGGATAGAGCGCAATTCGCCGCCCAGATTTGTTTTGCGGATAAGCTTTCTTATCCGCAAATGCCCTTGTCCCGGAACGTTGTGCCTTCAAAGCCGATTGCCGAAGCTCAGTCACAGTCGTATTCTGCCGGTCCAGTAGCTACAAGCGAGTCAGGCAAGGACTGGAGACCGACCGAGTGTTTGCGCTGGTCAAGGAACTGAGCGAAATTCCCGGACCGATTGGGCACGAAGACCCGGTCCAGGACTGGGTAGCGAACGACTGGGCAACCTTCAGCGAAAGCGTGCGGCGCACGCGCGTCGATAACGTGCTGGCCAAGGTTGGCGGCAGCGGCAAGAAGCTCGTGCTCGTGGCGCATGCCGACGAAATCTGCTTCATGGTCAAGAGCATCTCGGATGAGGGCTTCCTGCACATCTGGCCGTATTACAGCGACACCGTCAAGCGGCCCCCGGCTTGGCTATCGGCGACGGGCCAGCCAGCGCTGGTCGTTTCCTCGGACGGCCTCACGGAGGGCGTTTTCGCCACGGCCAGCGGGCATGTCGCTGGTGGCCGGGCTGGTGGCAAGGACCACGCCGAGTGGAACGACTGGTTCATCGACATCGGCGTGAGTTCCCGGGCCGAGGCCGAGGCGCTCGGTATCGGAGCCGGATCACGCACAATCTGGAATCCACCGACGCGCCGCATCGGCAAGAACATCACCGGCAAGGCCATGGACGACCGGGCAGCGTTAGCGATAGCCACCGAAGCGGGCCGCAGGCTCGCGGGCCGCGATGACCTTGCCTACGAGGTCTGGCTCGCCTCGACCGTCCAGGAAGAGAACGGCCTCATCGGGGCCGCGAGTCTGCAGGACGAAGAGACCTTCGATCTGGGCATCGCGCTCGATGTGGGCCTCACCGGGGATATCCCAGGGGTCGATGAGCGGGACTTCCCCTGCAAACTGGGATCGGGCCCCATCGTGGTCTACCAGGATGTCACGGGCCAGTATTCGCGCAAGTTCTCTGATCGGCTGATGGCTACTGCCCGCCGCATTGATGTTCCTGTCCAGCGAGCCGTGTTCCAGAACTACGGTAGCGACGGCGCATCGCTTATCCGGCGCGGCGTGGAGTGCGCGCTGCTCACATATCCGACCCGCTACACGCATTCGCCCATCGAGACCGTGAACGAGGACGATCTCGAAGCTGCGGTCGCTATCCTGGTGGCGTTCGCGACGGAAGGCCACGCATGAGCGACATGTCCAATGAACTGCGCGATGCGCAATTTGCGTACGTGGCATCTTATGTCAGGCAACTCGACCCCTCAGCGACAGATGCTGCTATTGCTCGTTATCTCGCTGAAATCGAGACCATGGCGCAGGCGTTGCAAGCGCTGGACGTGCCGGGCACAGCACCCATCGAGCCGTTCACGGCCGCGTGGGCGGATGGAGAGTGCCCGTGACCAGCGACATCATGGCCCTGTCGATTTCCGAGCTTGGCGCGGCTTACCGGCGCCAGGAGCTTTCGCCTGTAGACGTCACCAACGCGTGCCTGGCGTCCATCGATCAAACAGAGCCACTTCTGCACGCCTGGGTTGAAGTGAGCGCGGACACCGCGCGTGCGTCGGCCAGGGCGGCCGATGCTGACTTTCGGGCCGGCGTTGACCGTGGTCCATTGCACGGCGTTCCCGTGGGCATCAAGGACATTTTCGACGTTGCGGGTCTGCCCACGCGCTGTGGCTCACCCGCGCTTGCTCACCAGGAGGTCGCGGCCTCGGACTCGGCCTCGGTGGCCGCGCTCCGGGCCGGCGGCGCGGTGGTGCTCGGCAAGACCGTGACCCAGGAGTTCGCGGCTGGCGTCATCAGTCCTCCCGCGCGAAATCCGTGGGATCCCGCACGCATCCCCGGTGGCAGTTCCGGTGGTTCGGCCGCGGCACTCGCTGCCCGCAACTGCTTCGCCGCCATGGGCTCAGACACCGGCGGCAGTATCCGCATCCCTGCCGCCGCCTGCGGGGTCGTCGGATTCAAGCCCACGTACGCCAGCCTCAGCGCCGAAGGCGTCTTCCCCCTCTCGTGGTCATTGGACACCGTCGGGCCGCTGGCCAGATCGGTTGCTGACGCGCGGTTGACATGGTCCCTCCTCGCTGGTCGCGATACTCCACCGCTCCACACGGCGGACTTGAGAGGCTACCGGGTTGGCGTGGCCGGGCCATTCTTCCTGGACCACATCCAGCCCGCCGTCCGCGACGCCATGGCTTCCACGATTGAAGCGCTGCGGGCCCAGGGCGCCGAGGTTGTTGAATCACCCTGGGAAGAAGCAGCAGCAGCGCGGGCAATCGGCTTCCTGCTGAATCGTGCGGAAACTGCCGTGGTGCACGGAGCGATTGCCCGGGACGAGCCAGACGCGTTTTCCCAGTACAACCCCGACCTCCGGCTGCGTGTTGCTGCTGGAGGAATCATGCCGGCCGAGCTTTACGTCAACTCAATGCGGGGTCGGGCGGTCGTCCGCGGTTCCATGGCGAAGCTCTTCCGCGAGCACCGCCTTAATGCGTTGCTCGTGCCGGCCTTACCAACCACAGCCGTACCGGCGGCGGACATGAGCATCACCGGCACCGGCCTGGATGAGGGCATCGGCGCTGCCTGGACGCGCTTGACCATGCCCTTCAATACCACCGGGCAGTCGGTGCTCGCGATGCCAGTGGGCTTTGATGAATTGGGCCTGCCAATTGGCGTCCAGTTCGCCGGCGCTCCTGGGCGGGAGGAGGAACTTTTTGCCATTGGCCAGGTGCTGGAGGCCGCGCTTGGCATCCAGGCGAAGCTGCCGCCCATGTTGCGCAAAGACCAGTAAGGAGAGGTGACGTCGTGACCGATGAGCTTTCAGGTGTTGCCGCTCGCGCCGCGCAAGCCCGGATCAACCTCGTTGCGGCCTTGCGAGAGTGTGGAGACCTGGCGGAGGCCGTCGAACAGTTGGAAGGGCCTGACCTCCTGGAGGTCTTGATCTACCTGGACAGCCTGCGCTTCGTCATGGCTGAGTCAGGGCAATTGTTGCAGGGGGTCGTGCGCGGCTTCACTGACGAGTAGCTTCTCGCTGCATCCGCTTCCGAATTTGCTGCGCGGCAGCCGTTTCAAGATGACCGTTCGCCGTACACTTGACGCATGGTTGTTGCAGCGTCTCCTGACTTTTCACAGCGACTGCGCGCGCTTGCCCAGGCCCCTGGCGTCTACCTGATGAAAGACGCCAAGGGCGACGTCATTTACGTCGGCAAGGCGATGCGCCTGCGTGACCGCGTCCGCTCCTACTTCCAGCCACGCGGCCACGCTGACGCCAAGACGCGCGAACTCGTGCGGCACATTACCGACTTCGAGG
Source organism: Chloroflexota bacterium (assembly GCA_030852885.1). Classification (GTDB taxonomy): domain Bacteria; phylum Chloroflexota; class Chloroflexia; order Thermomicrobiales; family UBA6265; genus JACCXM01. Next base: position 7,470 of record JALYWD010000491.1, read on the forward strand.
TGATCCGCACCGATACGCCGACCGAAGCGCTGATCCTTGAAAACGAGCTGATCAAGCGCTATCTCCCGCGCTACAACGTCATGTTGAAAGACAGCAAGACGTACCCCTACCTCAAGATTACGAACGAGGAGTGGCCGCGCATCGTCTCCACCCGGCGCATCGTTGATGACGGAGGGCGCTACTTTGGGCCCTACACCTCAGCCGGCGCCGCCTACCGCACCCTGAATCTGTTGAACCGCCTCTTCCCCTACCGGAAGTGCGACAAGCGCATCACTGGCCACGAGGAGGTCTGCCTGTACTACCACCTCAACCAGTGCACAGCGCCCTGCATCGCGGCGGTAGATCGCGACACGTACATGAAGGCGGTCGATTCGGCAGCCCTCTTTCTCAATGGCCGGGCGGATGAAATCCTCGAAAGCCTGCGCGAGGAAATGGAGCAGGCTTCGGACGCCTGGAATTTCGAGCGGGCTGCCGAGATTCGCGACCGCATCTCTGCAATCGACCACGTCCTCGAGCGGCAGAAGATCGTCAGCCCGAACCAGGACAACGCCGATGTCGTGGCTGTCGCGCGCGGCGAAGGTGGTGACGCTGGCGTCCAGGTGGGGTTTCTCCGTGGCGGCCGGTTGCTTGGGTCGGAGTTCTTCTCAATGCAGGCTCGCATCGAGGATCCGCCTGAGGAAATCCTCTCCGGGTTCCTGGGACAGTTCTATGCCGATGCGGCCGTGGTGCCGCCGGCCATCATGCTCGACCGCGAGTTGCCCGGCGGCGAGCGAGAACTCCTGTCGCAGTGGCTGGCCAGCCGCCGGGGTGGCGCGGTGCATCTCACCACCCCGCAGCGCGGTCGCAAGCGTGAACTTGTCGCCATGGTGGCCAAGAGCGCCAGTGAAAACCTGGAGCAGAGCCGGCTCCGCTATCTCTCTGACGAGCAGAAGATGACCGGAGCGATGACTGAACTTGCGGAAGCTCTGGACCTTCCCCGTTTGCCGCGGCGCGTTGAGTGCTTCGACATCTCGAACCTGCACGGCACGAACCCTGTCGCCAGCATGACCGTGCTGCAGGACGGTCGTCCCGCCAAGAAGGAATACCGCAAGTTCACCATCAAGACGGTGACGGGCAGCAACGACTTCGCCATGATGCGGGAAGTGATTGGCCGCCGCTTCAAGCACGCGTCAGATCCCGAGCAGGAAGGCAAGTGGGCGGCCATCCCCGATCTCGTCATCGTCGACGGCGGCAAGGGCCAGCTCAGCGCTGCGCTGGCCGGACTGGAGGATGCTGGCTGGATTGACCAACCGATCGTGGCGCTGGCCAAGGAGAACGAAGAGCTTTTTCTCCCTGGCGCCTCCGAGCCGGTTATCCTGCCTCGAGACTCACAGGCGCTCTTTCTCGTGCAGCGCGTCCGCGACGAAGCACACCGCTTTGCCGTCTCGTTTCACCGCCAGCGGCGCAGCAAGAGTACGTTCAAGTCTCGGCTGGATGAGATCCCCGGAGTCGGCCCCAAACGCAAGCAAGCACTCCTGCGCAAGTTTGGATCGCTCAAGGCAATTCAGGAAGCGGATGCCGAGGCATTGGCCGCGGTGCCAGGGATGACGCGGGCGATTGCCGAACAGATCAAGGCCGCACTCTAGTGGGAACGAACCACACCTCGCCATCAGTGCTCACGCCGGACGACGCCGGCATCGACGCGGCAGTGGCCCTGCTTGCCGCCGGCAACATCATCGCCGCCCCGACGGACACGGTCTATGGCATCGCAGCCCGGCTCGACCGACCGGATGCCTTGCGCCGCCTCTTCCTTGCCAAGGAACGTCCGGAAGCCAAGGCCATACCGATCCTGCTTGGCGACGCCAGGGTTGCCGCTGAGCTTTCTGGTGAGCCACACGTGCTCATAGACCTCGCCGAAGCATTCTGGCCGGGCGCGCTGACTATTGTGACCGTGGCGCGCCCTGGCTTGCCCTCCGAGGTGGTCACGTTCGCCGAGGATGGTTCTGAAACCGTGGCCCTGCGTTTGCCTGACAACGACAGCATGCGCGCGCTTTGCCGTAAGTCCGGTGGCGCGCTGGCGGTGACATCTGCCAATGCCTCCGGGGAACCGCCCGCGACGTCCGCTTCAGCGGTCATCGCCGCCGGGCTCTTGCACCTTGCGGCAGTCGTTGATGGCGGAAAAACACCCGGTCCCCTCCCCTCCACGATCGTCTCTGTAGCCGGGTCTCGTCTGCGCGTCATCCGCGAGGGGGTCATTCCGGGGGATCGCGTAGCCAGTGCCTGGCGGGAAGTCAACGCTACAGCGGACATGCGCGGTATGATCTCCCAGTGATGAGTCACTGTTATGCCATGCAAGGTGACAATTTGTGAGGCCCCGCTTCAGTTTCAGCCGCGGGGAGGACCTGGAGCCGCCCGCGGAGACAGGTGATGCCGAGTTGGACGACGCCAATGAGCGAGCGTTCGAAACCGGCGGCCCCGACTCTGCGCCAATTCGACCGGATCTTGGCCCACCGGCGCCCGGCCCGCAGTCCGGCAACCAGCCCGGTTCTGGTCTGGGCCTCATCATTTCGGTCGCCGTGGCGGCAGTGGTGTTTGTCCTCGCTATCTATGCCACTGGCAGCCCGACGACGAACCCATTGCCCCTGGCGCAGACGACGAATGCGCTGTTCTGGCTCGTGGGCGTGGTTGTAACCGTCGCGGCTGGTCTTGGCGCGGTGTATGCCGACCGCACCGCCTTTCGCGGCACGCAGTTCGAAGACCAGCAGGTTGCCCCAGACTTCACTACCGCCTGGATCATTCCCGCCGTGGCAACAACAGCAGCGCTTCTGCTCGTGGCGACCTATCACAACACAATGATGATTGTTGCCGGCCCGCTCATCGCGTTCGTTGGCAATGCGGGATCGTTACTCTCGCGTGACCTCCTGGATGATGCAGACGACACCGCGCTGAAGACAGCCACCACCATCCACACGCTCGTCGTGCACACTATCGCGTTCCTGGCGCTAAGCGCCATCTATCTGAACAAGTTGCCAACGGTCGTCGTGGCACTGCTTGCCCTGGTTGTGACGGCACTCCTGGTCCTGGAATCCCTGGAGCGCCGGCAGGTGCTGGCAAGCCGCAAGGTCCTGCTCGCCTTGCTCGCTGGTTCCGCCGTCGCGGCGGTGGCGACTCCGCTGATGTGGTGGCTCACGCATGGCTGGACCGGTGGCGCCGTGCTCTTCGTCGCCTTCTACATTGCCGTTGGTGTGATCTCGGCGGTCGTCACGAACGGGACGCTGCGCATGCGCGACGCGGTTGAGTACGGCATGGTGTCGCTCGTCGCCTTCGTCATCCTGGCGGTGACGGCATGACGCCCAGAGAGAGGTCAGGCATGCCACGCGAACGTGATCTGGAAGACGCGCTCACCCGGTTGGACCTGGCCCAGGAAACACTCGAGGGCCTCGATGAACTCGGTGTCACCACACGCGATGAACTTGTCGACCTGATGAACGGCCTTGAGGCAGGCATCGGCGACGACGCGGAGCCTGCCTCCTGAGCAGCATGGATCTCTTCGAATCCAACCGGCGCCAGACACTCGAACGCGCAGCACCGCTTTCGGCGCGCATGCGGCCACGCTCGCTTGATGAAATCGTCGGGCACACGGAAATCCTCGGGCCGGGCAGCCTGCTCAGACAGGCCATCGATGCAGACCAGCTCTTCTCGCTGGTGCTCTGGGGACCACCGGGTGCTGGCAAGACAACCCTGGCGCGCCTCGTTGCCGCGCAGTCGAAAGCCGAGTTCGTGGCGATCAGCGCCGTTTCCTCTGGGGTGGCGGACCTGCGCGCCATCGTCAAGGATGCCGCCG
>JALYWD010000196.1 GCA_030852885.1 Chloroflexota bacterium
GGAGCGCGGCGGCGTTGAGGACAATGCCTGTCGCCAGGACACCGATGCCGGTAACCAGGCACATGGTCAGCCGGGTGCGCCAGGACCACCCAGGGGGAGGCGTGACGAGCATGCGCCAGGCGACCCACCCCGCGATGACCAGCAGCGAGTAGTACGCCGCCTGCCCCAGCCAGGCGGCCAGGATCTGCGAGATGGCGAAGCCGGAGAGGGCGATCCCGCCGAGCTGTTGCCAGTGCCGCGCGGCAACTCGGACAAGCTCCACCCCGATCAGCGCGATGGGGAGCCAGGTCGTCACCTGTTGCATGAGGACGGCGCTGGCGGCTGCGGGAACGGCCCAGGGCAGCACGAATGCGAGCCCGGTAATGAAGGCCGCCAGCGGCACGAGCCCGGTCAGCCGCGCCAGCGTGTAGGCCGCCACGGCGGAGAGCAACAGGTGGAACGTGATGAAGACCGTGGTCGCCGGGAGGGGCGGTAACAGCGCGTAGATCACCATGGCTGGCACATACATCCAGCCTGATGATGGATCGGCCGCGAACGGCAGGCCCGAGAACTGGTACGGATTCCAGCCGGGCACGGCCAGCGCGCGCAGCCGCTCGCCCAGGAAGGCGTAGGGCGGCACGAACATCGTCGGCCAATCGCCCCGAATGTAGGTGGCCACGTTGCCAAACACGGCGGCGCTGACGACAAGCACAATGAGCAGCAGCACCGCCAACGGCGCTTCTGCCTGCCACCTGGCACGTTGACGCGCCACGACGGCCTGATCTTGCTGAACGATAAGCGCAGCCGGTGCGGTGGAGTCGATCATCGCGGGAGATTGTCGAACAGAAACCGCGAAATGTCGCGTTCTGGGGTCATCATGGAACAATGCCCCCTGAGCCTATCCCAGGTCGTAGAGCGCGGCGCCGGAGAATTCGCAGCGTGACGGGCCGGCCATGGAGAACTCCGCCTGGACGCTGGCTGCTCCGTCGGGGGCGCGTCGCCAGAGGAATTGGTCGGTGATCTCCCGGCCCGGCAAGACCTCTTCAGATTCGGTGTCAATGACCGATCCCTCCGCGTCTAGCCAGCGAAACGTCAAGATGCCGCGACCGGAGGCATCCAGGCAGCGAATTGGCGCCTCCAGGACGTACGCATGTCCTGGCGTGACAGCAACCTCCTGCGTCAGCGTGGCTCGCCGTGAGAGCGCGACCACTCCCTGGGCGATGATGGACTTGCCCTCCGTTGCCCAGGGGCCCTTCTTGCTCTTGACGTCCTGCAGCCCGGGATCTTCCAGGAGGTTCGTCACCTGCTGTTGGCCCCAGATGGTATCGCCAGCCGGCAGGACCTCGAAGAGGTAGGCATCGTGATCGCCGGCGAGGATGCGGGTGTACTGGCGGAGGAACGGTGTCGAACGAATGGTCGAGCTGGAATCTCTGGTGGGTGAAGTCCCCCGATTCCAGATGATGTAGCGCACCCCGTTCTGCTCCAGGGTCGAGAGAACGGCCTCGGGCGTGGCACCGGCGTCGTTCCCGTCGAAGAACACCAGGCGGGCTTCTGTGTAGATCTGTGGCGCGTCCCACATACCTCCCAGGAACGCCACGGGCGTATCTGGCGCAAGCATGTCGCTCGACGCCAGGAGCGGAACTGCCGCGGTGATCGAACTCCGGATGTAGGCCTCGCGTGATTGCGCACCAGTCAGGAGGGCAATGGGCATTTGCGTACGCGTTCCGGAAACGAAGAAGATGGGGGTCAGGGCAATAGTGAAAAGGAGCGCGCCAAGGGCCGTGACCTTGAGCGCACCCTGCCAGCGTGGCCCATTCTGGAGACCGGCCAGTGTTGCCACGCCACTCCCGCCCAGCGCCGCGAGGATGGCGAGGGTGGGTAACAGATGGCGGGAAACTTGGTACGGGGTCAGCCACCAGGCCAGATAGGAGATTGCAGCAACCAGTGCCAGCAAGGCGGCTGTTCGCTGGCGGCTACCAAAGATGCTGAAGGGGATTAGAAGCAGAGTGGCCACCCCAACTTCCCCTCGCCCAACAACAGGAAATGCAAATCGCTCTCCGCCAAAGGTCAGGGTCCACGGGAGACGCACAATGTCGAGCGGAGAGTGCCCAAAGGCTACCCAGTCCGCTGGAGGGCCCGTCACTTCGGACGTATCGCCGTCTGAGAGAGCACCCACCTCAGCATGCTGCGCGATGTCCGGCGAGAGTGACTGGAAGAGCGGTGACACGCGCGATATCCGGGACATGAGGGCATCGAGCCCAGGTAATGTCCCAGTTCTCAATGCAAGATGTGCTAACCAGGGCACCATCGTGAGCGCGCCCAGGCTGAAGGCAAGGGTAGTGGCGACGCGTTCCCGGAGATTCCATGGTTCGCGGCCGACCAGGAACACGGACGCGGCAATTGCCAGGATCAATGCCGCCATGTTGAGCTTGGTCGAAACGCCTGTGCCGGTCAAAGCCCCGGCGAGAACGAGCCAGGGCACGCTGTTGTGGCGCTGCCAGATGATGATGCAGGCCATCGCGCTGGTGGTCAGCAGCACAGGCAGCATGTCTATGAAGGCATGGCCAAGCTCCCAGAGCACCAGCGGCATGGCGCCGAACACGCTGGCCGCGATGACCGCGGCAAACCGGCCAGCCAGCAGCCAGCCCAGTCCAGCCACTCCGGCAATACTGGCCAGGCCAATCGCCGCCTGGAAGAGGTTGACCGCGGTCACTCCGCCGAGATAGCTGGCCAGTTTCCTGTCGTCTGCCGCGCCACGAGGATGAGTGCCGCCAGCGTCAAGGCAGAAGCAATGAGTACCGAGGCGGCGTCCAGGCGCTGAATCACA
>JALYWD010000197.1 GCA_030852885.1 Chloroflexota bacterium
CCTGCTCATCGAGCGATGACGTTGGCTCATCCATGATCACGATGCGCGCGTTGGTGGAGATGGCGCGGGCGATGGCCACCATCTGCTGCAATGCGAGGTTGAGCGTGCTCAGCGGCTGCCGCACATCCACCTGCACGCCCAACCGGGCCAGGATCTCGCTCGCCTCCCGGTTCATGCGCGCCGTGTCCAGCAGGCCCCAACGCGTCGGCTCCCGCCCCATGAACACGTTTTCCGCCACGCTGCGGTAGGGCACGAGGTTGATTTCCTGGTAGATGGTGCTGACCCCGGCGGCCTGGGCTTCCAGCGGGCTGCGGAAATCGACCGGCGCGCCCTGGAACTGAACTGATCCGGCGTCACGGCGATAGACGCCGTTCAGGATCTTCATCAGGGTGCTCTTGCCCGCCCCATTCTGGCCGATCACGGCGTGCACTTCACCAGGCATCACCTGCAGCGTGGCGTCATCCAGCGCCACGCTGCCCAGGAACGCCTTGGAAATCCCCGCCATGACCAGCATGGGAGCAGCGTCAGCCAACAGGAGTACTCCCGAGACACCCTGCGCCGGGACGAGAACCCTCCCGTCCCGGCGCAGGGGCCAGATGCGTTAGAACTGCTTGCCCTGGAACTCGGCCGCGTTGCTCTCGTCGAAGAAGCGGTCCTCGACCTTGACCCAGTCGGGGATATCCTCGCCGTCGATGTACTTCTGCATGGTCTCGAAGGCGATTGGCCCGAAGAACGGGCTCGATTCCACCGACGCGCCCAGGGTGCCATCGAGAATGGCGTCCAGAGCGGCGTTCTCGCCGTCGATGGAGATGACGATGACGTCCTCGCCCGGCTTGCGCCCGGCTTCCTGTAGCGCCGCGATGGCGCCGATGGCCATCTCGTCGTTGTGCGCGTAGACCGCCGTCACGTCCGGGTGCGCGGCCAGCAGGGTCTGCATCACCTCCCGGCCCGGATCACGCTGGAAGTCCGCCGTCTGCGAGGCAATGATCTCCATGCCCGGGAACGCGCCGCTCGGGGTGGGCGTCCCCCGGAAGCTGCCCGCCAGGTAATCCTCGAACCCCTTCTTGCGGTCGATGGCCGGGTCCGCACCCGTCGTGCCTTCAAGCTGGATGATCTTGGCTTCGCCGCCCGTGGCCTCGGCCAGCCACTCCGCCGCACGGCGACCCTGGTCCACGAAGTCGGACCCGATGAAGGTCACGTAGTCCTCGTCCGGCTTGGCGATGCTGTGATCCACATCGCGGTCAATGAGGATGACCGGAATGCCGGCCGCCTTGGCCTTCATCACGCTTGGCGCCAGCGCCTGCGATTCACGCGGCGGGAAGATGAGGATGTCGACGCCCTGCGCAATCAGCGAATCAAGGTCAGCAATCTGCTTCGCCGTGTCCTCGTTCGCGTTCGTCTCGATCAGGGTGTAGCCGAGGCGCTTGGCCTCGTCCTGCATGCTCTTCGATTCACCCAGCCGCCAGGGGTTGTTGCTGCCCACCTGCGCGAAGCCGACCGTGTAAGTGTCTTTCTGCTCCAGCGGCGGCGGCGCAGCGGCCACCGTTCCGTAGCGGCTGGCAACCACCAGGCCAGCGGCAGCCGCGGAAAGCTTGAACGTGGCGCGGCGGGACAGACGATGGTGTAGCACGGCGCTCTTCCTCCTCGAACAGCGTGCGGGCCAGCTTCGGGTCCGCGGGATGAAAGCCGCTGCATCGCGGCCGATGGCGTTTCCCGGCAGAGACGATATCGCGAAAATCCGCCGGCCCGATGGAACACCCACGCTGCAACGGCGATATCAACGCGTTACTCTCTGGCCCAGGATATGCGCCGAGAATACTACTGAGTTCGGCGCTGCCGTCAAGCGGCTGGCACATCTGAGGTAGGATATCTCAGAAACCATTAGCACCACGAATATGTCAGGCACGAAAAATGCACCATTCACGGCAATGCGGTTGATGCAGCGAACGGCCACCGACGAACCAGAAGCGCCGGACGGCCCCACGCCCCGTGCAGATGCCTCCCTGGAGGCGCCAGGGCGGGCATCGCGCCTGCCAAACGGGCTGCGTTCCCTGGGTCATCGCGACTACCGCATCTTCTTCATCACGCAACTCTTCTCCCTGACCGGAACCTGGATGCAGACGCTGGCCCAGAGTTGGCTGGTGCTCTCGCTCACCAACTCGCCGGCGGCGCTCGGTCTCGTCGGCGTCTTCCAGTTTGGCCCCACGCTGCTGCTTGGCTTGCCCGCCGGGGTCTTCGTTGACCGCGTGCCGAAGCGCAATTTGTTGATCTGTACCCAGATATGTTTCGCGATCATCACCGCCCTGCTGGCGATCCAGCTCGGACGGGGCCAACTCCAGCTCTGGCAGATTTATGCAGCGGCCCTTGGCCTTGGCATCTTCTCCGCCTTCGATATGCCCGCCCGTCAGGCGTTCGTGGTCGATCTCGTCGGGCGCGATGACCTCATGAATGGCATCGCGCTCAACTCGGCGCTCTTCAACACCAGCCGTATCGTCGGTCCGGCACTGGCCGGCATCCTGCTCAGCAACTATGGGCCCGGCATCTGTTTCGTCCTGAACTCGCTCTCCTACATCCCGGTCATCATCGGCTTGCTCCTCATGCGCGCCAAGGGCCTGCCGGGCAACGTGAGCGTGGGCTCTCCAGTGGAACGCCTGCGCGAGGGACTGGCCTACTCCCTGAAGACCCGGGCGGTGCTGCTCCCGATCATCCTGGCCGGGCTCATGGCGCTCTTCGGCATGAACTTCAATGTCTGGGCGCCACTGCTGGCCAAGGACGCCTTCAATATTGGCGCAAGTGGCTTCGGTATGTTGATGTCGTCGCTTGGTGTCGGCTCACTCACCGGCGCGCTGCTGCTGGCGTTCACGGGCCGTCGTCCGTCGCC
>JALYWD010000494.1 GCA_030852885.1 Chloroflexota bacterium
CGATGCGCGACGGGGTGCGCCTTTCGGCGGATGTCTATCTGCCAGACACCGCAACGCCCGCGCCAGCCATCCTGGTGCGCACGCCCTACGACAACACCCGCCAGGACTACATCGATTGGGCCCGGCGCTTCACCGCGCACGGCTACCCGCTGGTCGTGCAGGACTGCCGGGGCCGGGGCGATTCCGACGGCGAGTTCACGCCGTGGGCGGATGACTTCGCGGACGGCTACGACACCGTGCAGTGGGTCGCTGAACAGTCCTGGTGCGACGGCCAGGTCGGCATGGTCGGCGGATCCTACATGGCCTGGGTGCAGTGGACGGCCGCCGCGCTGCAGCCGCCGGCGCTGAAGGCGATGGTGGCGGCGGGCAGCCCCGGCCGCTGGTTCCGCGACTGGCCCTTTCGCTTTGGCGCGTTCCTGGCCGAAGATTACGTCGAGTGGGTAAACCGCGTCTCCGGCCGCACCTACCAGTCACAGAGCATCATCGACTGGAACGATCTGCACCACCACCGGCACCCGCGCGGCATGGATGTCACCCTGGGCCGCCCCATGCCGCACTGGCAGGAAGCGCTGGATCACGATACCTACGATGCCTTCTGGCGCCGGCTGGACATCACTGGCTACGAGACGATGCGCATCCCGGTGCTTCACGTCACCGGCTGGTTCGATGGCTGCGCACCCGGTTCCTTCCATCACTACCATGCAATGCGGGACCGCTCACCCGTGCCAGAGCAGCAGGCGCTGCTCCTGGGCGCATGGGGGCATGGTGGGGCCTGCAACTCTGGCCGCGCTATCGAGGGCGTGTGGGACCTCGGGCCGCAGGCGAACCTGGACCTGCCGGCGGTCTGGCTCGCCTGGTTCGACCACTGGCTGCGCTCCACCGGGGAGAACCCGCTGCCGCCCGTGCGCTACTTCGCGATGGGCGCCAATGCCTGGCGCGATGCCACATCATGGCCGCCAGCGGATACCGTACACGTCTCCCTGTACCTGGCGGCCGACGGCTCGCTGACCAAACACCTGCCAGGTTCCGGGTTGCGGACGTATCTCTACGACGCGCATGATCCAACTCCGGGCGCGGAACGGCTTTCGCCTGATCCCCTGCCCGACTGGTCACCGCGCGACCTGGCCTTCCTGGAGCAACGGGCCGACGTGCTCAGCTACACCGCGGCTCCCGTGCAGACGCCAGTCGAGATTGCTGGCCCGGTGCACGTCGCGCTGCATGCAGGCAGCAGCGCGCCCGACACGGACTTCGCGGCAATCCTGGCGGACGTCGCGCCAGACGGAACCAGCGTGTTCATCAGCCATGGGATCATGCGCGCCTCGTACCGCAAATCCCTGGCCTCGCGCACGCCGCTCAAACCCCATCAGCCGGAGCACCTCACCATTGAACTGGCGGATGTGGCCCATGTGCTCCTGCCAGGTCACGCCCTGCGCCTCATCATCTGCTCCTGCCTCTTTCCGTACTATCACCCCAATCCGAACACCGGCGCGGGGTACGGCGAGGAGGCAGACGGAGCGTACGCCGTCGCGCGGCAGACGGTGCTGAGCGGAGGGGATCAGGCCTCGAACCTGGCGATCTACGTGCGGGCGCCGGAGGCCTGACACCACCTGCCCAGTACGTCTCGTCTGGCTCGCCGTCACACAAACAACGAGATCCCTCGACAAGCTCGGGATGACACGATCGGTGCGCGGGCGCCGGCGGCCTAGGGGCGCGGGAAGGTGGCGGCGAGCGGGAACTCAGCGGACTGCTCGTCGGCCATCAGGGTGTCATCGGCCGCGGGCAGCCAGACCGAGAAGGTGCTGCCGACGCCGGGTTCGCTGGTGACGTCAATGTGGCCGCCATGCATATCGACCAGGCGCCGGGCAATTGCCAGCCCGAGACCGGTGCCGCCGTAGCGCCGCGTGGTCCCACTTTCTCCCTGGTGAAACTCGTCGAAGATCTGGTCCAGGGCCTCCGGTGAAATGCCGATGCCGGTATCGTTTACCCGGATCTCGACTCCCCCATCACGCGCACAGGCCGTGCAGGTGACATGGCCCTGCTCCGTGAACTTGATGGCGTTTCCGACAAGATTGAGCAGGATCTGGATCAGGCGGTTGATATCCGCGGCGGCAGGCGGTGGCTGGCCTTCCACGGTAAAGACAACATCCAGGCTTTTCGCGGCCGCCTGTGCCGCCACCATGCGGCGCACTTTCTCCAGCACGTCCGCCACATCGACCGGGCGCAACGTCAGGTGCATGCGGCCGGCCTCGATACGCGCGAGGTCAAGCAGATCGTCGATCAGCATGGTCAGCGTGCGTGCGCCTGCCTGCACGATTTCCACATACTCGCGCTCTTCGTCGTTGAGGCGCTTCCGCCCGCTTTCCGAGAGGAGTTCGACGTACCCGGAGATGATGGTGAGTGGGGTGCGCAATTCGTGCGTGGCCATGGAGAGAAAGGCGGTCTTGAGCCGGCTCGCTTCTTCCGCCGCTTCCTTGGCCCGGCGCAGTTCCTCCTCGGCCAGCTTGCGGTCGGTTATATCGACCATCAGGCCCTGCCAGCACTGGCGGCTGCCATCCTCGTTCAGGACCAGGCTGGCTTCATCATGCACCCAGACCACCCGGCCATCGGGCGTGACGAAGCGGTATTCGGCAAAGTATGGCTCGCCGCTGACATTCGCTTCGGAGGCTCGCTCCATAACCCACGCGTAGTCGTCGGGGTGGATCATGCGGGCCCAGGCGCCATCCTGCCCTATCCATTCTTCCGGGGACCTGCCCACCAGCGCTTCAATGCGGGGACTGACGTAGAGGCAAGCGCCCAGGAAGTCCGCTTCGTCCACGTAGACCGCCGCCGGCGTCTGCTCCACCAGCGTGCGGTAGCGCGCCTCCGCCTCCCGCAAGGCCGCGCCCGCCGCCTTGAACGGCGTGATGTCCTGCATCTGCGCCACGAAGTAGCGGGGCTCACCGGCGTTGCCCCGGACCAGTGACATGGTCAGGCGGATGCAGATGATCTCACCCTGCTTGCGGTTGAAAAGCTGCTCAACCTGGTAGGTGGAAATCTCACCGGTGACCAGCCGCTGGCGGTCCTCCTGGTCCAGATCCTGCTCATCGGGCAGGGTGACCGCACGCAGGGTCTGCCGCAGCAACTCGTCGTTGTCATACCCCAGCATCGCGCAGAGCGCGGGGTTCACCTGCAGGAACGTGTCATCCATCCCGATCAGCGCCATGCCGATGGAGGCGGCATCGAATGCGCCACGGAAGCGGGCCTCGCTCTCACGGAGCGCCTGGCTGGCGACATTGGCGCTGGCTCGCGCCGCTTGCAGCTCCTGCACCGCCGCGTGTTCACCCTGGGTGGGTGCGCCCGGGGCCGCCTGCACCTGGTCTGGCCGCAAAAAGAGCGCAATAACGCTGTCCGCGCCCTGGCCCAGCAACATGGCTCGGCCCGGCAGCGGCTGCTCACGCCCCGTGCTGTCACGCACCAGAACCGAGCCTTCCCAGTGCTGCGCCCAGTCCTTGTCCACACAGAGTTCCTGCAAGACATCTTCGTCGATAACGATGTCACGCAGGCTCAGTTGTGGCCAATCTTGCGGGCGGTAGCCGAGATGGCGCTCCAGCGCTGTGTTGCCCACAATCGACTCTCCCGCGTCATCTGTGAGGATGACCGGATCGCTGACGCTTTCCAGCAAGGGGAGATATCGGAAGGCCAGGAACGCGCTTGCCAACGCATACCTCGAACGCACCGTCGACCGCCATCGCCACCCGCATTTGGGCAGCCGATACGCGCGGCAAACGGGCTGTGACTCTACTCTTTGCAGAGACTACCACGACTGCCACCCGCTCTCGGGCAGCGCAACGCCAAATTTGGGGCGCGGCTTTCCTCGCCGGCTACGACGCCTGGAACCGGCGCAGGAAGAGCTGCAACCGCGGGAGCAGCGAGCCCAACGCGCGCTGGACCGCCCCGCCCGCGGTCCGGGGTGCTCCAGCCCCCTGCGATGGCTGCCGCTGTTGCGCGATCCAGGCGGTCTGGAAGAGATCGACCAATTGCGGATCGAACTGGGCGCCGGCTCCCTTGCGGAGCTCGGAGAAGGCTACCTCCGGCGTGAGAGCGGCGCGGTAGACACGGTCCGAGGTCATGGCATCGAAGGCGTCCGCCACGGCGATGACACGCGCCCCGAGTGGGATCGCTTCACCGGCCAGCTTGTCCGGGTAGCCGGAGCCGTCCCACCGCTCGTGGTGGTGGCGAATGATCGGCACGCTCGGCTTGTAGGCATCGAGGCGGGAGACGATGTCCGCGCCGACGGCGGCGTGCTGCTGGATCTCGTCCCGCTCATCCGGCGTGAGCTCCCCCGGCTTCTTCAATGAGCCATCCCGGGAGCCGACCTTGCCCAGATCGTGAATATGCGCGGCGGCCAGAATGGCCTCCGCTTCTGGCTTGGGAATCTGCGGCATTTGCGACAACATCATGCCGGAATATTCGGTGACGCGAATGGAATGCCGATAGGTGTATGGATCGCGGCGCTCCAATGCGTTGGCAAGCCCTTCCATGGTGATCCGGGCGTCCATGTGCGCCTGGCGAATCCCCTTGAAGGCCAGGTGTGGCCCGATCAGCAGCGGCACCACCAGCAGGATGATGGCAAAGGGGTTCTCCGCGACCAGCACCGGAATCACGCTGCCCAGCGTCGCCAGTGTCAGCAACTCCACGTACAGGCCGCTGAAGTTGGCGCGCCACATCTGGAAGGTGCCGACCCCCATGACCGGCGCCACGATGAGGGCCAACGTGCCGGTATTGACCAGCGTGTAGACCGTTGCCGCGACCGCCGCCGCCAGCAGATTCCGCACGCTGCCGATGGTGCTCTCCCCGGCGTCGGCAATCCGGAAATACACCAGGCCACTCAGCAGGGTGGAGAGCCCCAGACCTGCGGCATTGACGATGATCTTGATCGCCTCGCGGCGCACGATGAGGCCGTCCACGGTGTGGGCCAACGCCACCACCAGGCAGCCCAGCACGGGCCCGGCGGTCAAGCCAGCGGCAAAGCAGAACGCCGCCGAAACCGACACATGGAACGTAATGACGGAACTCGGGAAGGAAACGTCGAGGATCTCGGCGGCCAGGATCATGACCAGCAGAATGACGGCAATGGTCAGGCGTTGCTGGTCAATGTCATAGTCGTGAAGGAACCATGCGCCAGCCAGTGACGCGACGGTGGCAAGGACCAGGAGAACGGTAAACAGGCGTGTACGTAACGGCAGGCCACTCACGGCAGGGCCCCGCCGGACCGCATGCCACGCTCCAGGGTGGAGTGATCATGGTCTGGGTCGATGCGCTGCATGACTACCGATCTACCGCACGTAAGGAGCATTCCCACATACACGACGAATTTCATACGGAAGATACCAGAGCACGCAGGAACCGCGTCTTCACTTGGCAGATGAGGCTGAGAAGAACGAGGGCATCGTCGCGAAAGAACTCTATAAGCGTTTCATTGACTCAGAGTAAAGGCGGAGGAATGGAGCGATATCCGTGAAGGGTTCGTACTTCGACGCGTCCGGGCGGACGCGAATACGAATCCATGCTTTCCCTGCGCGATTTCCAGGCTGCCGATTCCCGGGGGATGGCGATACGCCGCTCGGCAGGTGATTTCAAGATATCCAGTTCGGGGGCCGAGTATTGGGGTGTCCCCGGTCAGGCCCCGGGCCTCTTGACTGCTGGCTGAACGCCAGAGTGATCCGCGTGATCGTGAACTACTTCCAGGTGGCGGAATCCCAGGTCATCTCGTGCTCCTGTCGGTGTCTCTCCAAAGCCGGAAACCGGGTTACTTCCAGGTGGCGCTGTCCCACGTCATGGCTGGTGTCTCCTTCATTGCAGGTCGTTCGTCGGTTATTTCCAGGTTGCGGAATCGAAAATCACGGTGTCCCAGGTCATCGGTAGTCTCCATTCAGGTCTGTGCTGTCTGACGGTTTCGAAATCGGGTTACTTCCAGGTGGCAGAATCCCAGGTCATTGCTGTTCTCCAGGGTGCTTCGCGTGCGTCATTGGTCCGGGAAATCGGGTTACTTCCAGGTGGCGGAATCCCAGGTCATCAGTGCTCTCCAGTCGTCTCGGTCGGCGGTCATCGTCTTGGAAAGGCGGGTTACTTCCAGGTAGCGGAATCCCAGGTCATTGGTGCTCTCCCCTTTTATCGGCTCGTTACTTCCAGGTTGCGGACTCGAACGCGATAGCGTCCCAGGTCATGGCAGAGATTCCTTTCTTGGGGCTCACGCCCGGCGTGCTAGCAGGTTTCGCGGGTGTCCCAGGTCATGTCAGTCCTCCAGAAGAACGGATGCGGCAGAACGCTGCGGCCTTGATCTAGCCAAAGATTTCGCGTGTGTCCCACGTCATATTTGACCCCTCTTGCTTCACTTGCGCTTACGAGTCGTGTTAGGCGAGTTTCACTGATGATGAGCCGTTATCGGCTATTCACCTTTGATTCGTTTGCGTAATTCCTCATGCGCTTACGATACCTTACGTCAGACTGGCTGTCAAGGGGGTGCGAGAAATTCACTGCCAGCGCGTTCTCTTGCCAGCCCTGTCCAGATTGCGCGGCAACTTCCGCCCCCGCGCTTCCGGCTGGCGGCAGGCTGCCGGCGCCGTTTCGTGATGGGTTGTTCCTCCGGGAACGAGCTTGCCGCCCTGGGCGCCGTCCACTGGCCTGAGTAGCAACTCGCTGCGGATGTTACTTCATCTCTTCACAATATGCGTGCCTCGCTGTCACAGCCAGTCACCCAGCACTCGGCGCGGCTCGTCTCCGGCCGATTCTGCTTGCAGGAATGGAACATGTGTTCTATAAGGAGTCATGACTCGCGTGTCGTACACGGCCACGCCGTGCAAGTCAGCGCTCAATCGTGTTCGTGGCATGCCGTTCGCCTGGTCGCTGAATCCGTACCGCGGCTGCACGCACGGTTGCCACTACTGCTATGCCCGCGCCACCCATGCGCATCTGGGTCTCGATGCCGGCCTGGATTTCACCCAGCGCATCTTCGTGAAGAGCAACGTGGTCGATGTGCTGCGCCGCGAGCTCGGCGCACGGTCGTGGCGGCGTGAGGAGGTGGCTATCGGCACGGCCACGGATCCCTATCAGCCATGTGAAGGCCGGTTCGCGCTCATGCCAGGGGTTCTACAGACTTTCGTAGAGTTTCACTCCCCTGTTTCCATTGTCACAAAGTCAACGCTGGTCTGGCGCGACCATGACCACCTCGCCAGCCTGCAGGCAGTGGCCGGAGCCCGGGTCAGTTTCACCATCACCACCCTGGACCCCGCGCTCTGGCGCGCGCTGGAGCCGGGAACGCCGCCACCGCGGAAGCGGCTGGAGATCATGCGTCGCCTGGTGGAGGCCGGTGTACCCTGCGGGGTCTTCCTCGCCCCGGTCGTGCCGGGCATCACCGATAGCCCGGCCGCGCTGGCTGCCGTCGCCGAAGCGGCGCACGCGCACGGCGCATCCTGGCTCTGGGCGAGCCCACTCCGCCTGGCGCCGCTGGTGAAGGAACACTTTCTCGGCTGGTTGGGTGAATTCAGGCCAGACCTGCTGGCGCGATACGCCCAGGGGATCCCGGGCGCCAACACCTCCCCCCAGTACCAGGCCTGGCTGGAGCGCCAGGTGGCGCAGGCTCGCCTTGCGGCCGGCTTCGCGCCCGAGGCCCCGCCACGGCCGCGCCCCGTGTCTCCAGCGCCGGCCACACAGCAACTGGCGCTGGCACTCTAGCTGCATCCCGGACGGCCCGCCCGCGCCCAATACGTTCCCTGACGCTGCCTTCGCACGTGGAGAATGCCCGCGACTCCCAGGATTGCCCGCCTTTTTGGGACGAATAGCGTCTCGCCTGATTGCCCATGACTCGGCACAATGGACTGCGGGAAGGGAAACGGGGATCAGGGATCGCGCGGACCTGCAGCAGACCCCGCCGAACGCTGGATGAATGTCCAGATTTCGCTGCTGTAGGTCCGTGCGATCCCTGGTTCCTGAAATTGGGTGGGTGTATGGAACACATAGTAGTGGTACTGACCGTGGTCAGCCTGATCTGGCTTGCCACGGGGCCAGGCCGGGTGCGACGATCAACGCATGTCGCGCCCCGTACCGGAGAATCCCGCCGCTCGTAACCTCGCGTCTCCGCTGCGCCGTCGCCTGCGTGCCGTTGCTGTCGTCGTCGCGCTCAGCCTCATCGCGGGTGTGATCTACCTGTGGTTTCCGTGGCCCATACCGCCGGCGACGAGCTTCACCGTGGTTGCCCATCGCGGCGTCCACCAGACCTTCCCTCTCACCGGCCTGACCAACGAGACCTGCACCGCCGCCATCATCCATCCTCCCACGCACACCTACCTGGAGAACACGCTCCCTTCCATGGCCGCCGCGTTCGCCGCCGGCGCGGACGCGGTGGAGATCGATATTCACCGCACGGCAGACGGGCAACTCGTGGTCTTCCATGATTGGACGGTAGATTGCCGCACCGAAGGCACGGGCGTTACGAATCAGCAGACCCTGGCAAACCTGCAACGCCTGGATATCGGCTATGGCTACACGGCGGACGGCGGCGCCACGTACCCCCTGCGCGGGCAGGGCGTGGGCCTCATGCCGGCGCTGCCCGAGGTGCTGGCCGCGTTCCCGGACGCCCGCTTCATCCTGGACGACAAGGATGGCGACGCCGCCACCCGCGCGATCCTTGGCGACTACCTGGCCTCCCTGACGCCGGAAGATCGGGCCCGGCTCAGTTACTGGGACCCGGGCCACCCGGAGATCAGGGCCCGTGCCCCGGAGGTGCAGCCCTACCTGATCACCCGCTCCCAGGTGCGCGCCTGCTTCGGGAACTATCTGGCGATGCTGCTGACCGGGTCTCTGCCAGAAGGCTGCCGGGACCAGGCGCTCGGCATCCCCTTCGCCGAGCTCCCCCGCCTGCCTGGCTGGCCGCACCTGATCCTGGCTCGTGCCCACCAGGCAGGTGTGCCGGTCTTCATCACGGATGTCGATACACCGGAGCAACTGGCATCGGTGACAGACCTCCCAATCGACGGTATCCAGACCAACCGGATTGAGATCATCGGTCCGTTGGTCACCGAACGTCGCGCAGGTGACACTCCAACGTCATGACGCACTATGTGGTCCTTGCCGGTAGGTTTCGTAAACTCCATGCTTCAATGCACAGATCACGGCCATGACGGAGACGCCCCGGTGCAGGAAGCTGAACCAGCAAAGCTCCTGGCAACGTCGCTGCTGAGTATCCCGGACGCCGCCCGGCGCGCCGGTGTCAGCACGCACGCGATTCGTCGCGCCATCCAGGATGGGCTGCTGCCCGCTACGCGGGATGGGCAAGGGTATGTCATTGCCGAGGAGGCGCTGACCGCCTATCTGGGCAATGCCCCGCTGGAGACCCCTGAGGCAACCGATCAGCCGCCTTTGGCCATCGTGCCGTTTCCTGTTGCCGAACGCACGACGCCGGCGCTCCCCGCCGAGCTGACCCTCTTTATCGGCAGGGAGCAGGAGCGCACTGCCCTGCGCGGCCTGCTGGAGCGGGACGATGTCCGCCTGGTCACGCTGACCGGCCCCGGCGGTGTCGGCAAGACGCGCCTGGCGCTGCGTATGGCGGCGGACCTGCAGCCCCGGTACCCGGATGGCGTGGCCTTCGTGCCCCTGGCCGCGATTAGCGATGTCTCCCTGGTCCCGGCCACTATCGCCCAGGCCCTGCACATCCGCAGTGGCGAAGACCTGGACCCCCTGGAACGGCTGCAGCATTTCCTGCATGACCGCACGATGCTCCTCGTGCTCGACAACTTCGAGCAGATCCTGGATGCCGCGCTCGTCCTTGCGGCATTACTGCGCACGTGTCCGGCCCTCACACTCCTGGTCACCAGCCGCGCTCCGCTGCGCCTGACCGGGGAACACCATTTCCCCGTGCCCCCGCTCGCGGTGCCCGCACGGGCGGCGCAGGATGTCCTGGCGGGAGCGGCATTGGCGGAGATTGCCGGGAACGACGCCGTGCGGTTGTTTGTGGACCGCGCCGAGGCCACCGGCTCTGGTTTCGCGTTGTCACCGGCCAATGGGGCAGCAGTCGCCGCCATCTGCCAGCGTGCCGATGGTCTGCCACTCGCCATCGAATTGGCCGCGGCGCGCACGGCGTTCCTCTCCCCATCAGCACTGCTGCAACGCCTGGATCCGCGTCTGCCCATGCTCAGCGGCGGCCCACGTGATCAACCGGGCCGCCTGCGCACCATGCATGATGCCATCGCCTGGAGCTACGACCTCCTGTCCCCGGATGAGCGGGCGGCGTTCAGGCGGCTGGCGGTCTTCGTCGGCGGGTGCGACATCCCGGCGGCCGAAGCGGTCCTGGGTCTTTCGAGCGCGGAAACGCTGGCGATGGTGCAAGGCCTGGTTGACCAGGCCGTCCTCCAGCGCACGCCCGGGCCAGCGGGCCAACCCCGCCTGGGGATGCTGGAAACGATCCGCGAGTTCGGACAGCAAGCGCTCGCCGCGCACGATGAGGAATCCGCCACGCGTGATGCCCATGCCGCACGCTACCTCGCACTGGCGGCCGAGGCCGGGCCGCAACTTGCCGGCCCCCGGCAGGTGTACTGGGTGAGCGTGCTGGAAGCAGACCTGGCCAACATTCGCGCCGCCACAGACTGGCTCGTGGCCCAGGGCCGCACCGGGGATGCCATGCGCCTGATGGGCGATATGGGCTGGTTCTGGAGCGCCGCGCCCTATCTCGAAGAGGCGCGCATCCGGCTGCATGCGCTGATCCACGCCCCGGATGCCGCGAACTACCCGGCAGAATTGGCGCTGGTGCTGGCCACAGCCGGCGACGTGGCGGATTGGCAGTCAGACCAGACGCTGGCGCGGGAATACTTCGAGCGGGCGCTGGAGCTATACCGTGACCTGGGCAACCAGCGCCGTGCCGGCAGCATGCTGCGCGGACTGGGCAGCAGCGCCATCGACCGCGGAGAACCGAATCTCGCCATCTCCCTCCTGCACGAGGCCCGGGAGATTGCGGCCACGCTGGATGATGACTGGGAGCAGGCTGCCACCACCAATCTGCTCGGGGTGGCCATGGGTATGATCGGGGAGTTCGCGCGGTCCGTGGAGCTCCACCGGGCAGCCGGGGATATCTGGCTCACCATGCAGGATATCGGGCACATGCCGCCCGCGCTTGCGTCGCAAGCCTGGTCATCCCTGCAGGCCCATGATCTCCCCCAGGCGGCAGGAGCGTACGCGGAGGCCCTGCAGTTTGCGCTGGCCGCGGATGACGAGTGGTACGTCGCGTGGTGCATTGAAGGGGCCGGGGGCATCGCCTGTCAGCGGGGCGAATGGGAGCGCGGGACGAGCCTGCTGGCAACGGGCGAAACCCGGCATACAAGGCTGGGGCTGCGTCATCGCCCCCACGTGACGGTCATCGATGACCGGTTGATTGCCTCTGCCCGGCAGAGGTTGGGGCCCAACGCCTTCGCTGCTGCCTGGGAGCGTGGCGCAGCTACCCCGTTGGCAGATGCTGTCGCCGAGGCCCAGGAGCTGTTCGCCAGCACAGCCCGGGACACCGCAACCGGAGCGCCTGAACGCCATGGGCTTACCCGGCGCGAAGGGGAAGTCCTGCGCCTCATCTGCCAGGGGAAGTCGGACCGCGAAATTGCCGAGGTCCTGTTCATCTCCCGCGCAACCGCCTCCAAGCACGTCGCGGCGATCCTGGCGAAGCTGGACGTGCAGACGCGAACGTCGGCGGCAATGCGGGCACGGGAACTCGGCATCGGCTAAACGACGTTCTACCCGGTCTCGACCGCCGCAAGCTCCGCCTCGACATCTGCATAGCGTTTGCGGGCCACGGTCAGGCGCTCCGACCACTTGTAGCGGTCTTCCTCCAGTTCCTCCCGCTCCTTCTCCAGCCGCGCCGCCTCCTGGCGCAGGTTCTGCCGCTGCCAGGCGCGCTGGGCGCAGGTGGCGCTATGGCCAAGCCAATCCAGCCAGTCGCCACACGCCGGGCAGGGGCGCGCCAGGTCCGCCAGCGTGATGTGCGCCGGGAGCGGCTCCCCTTCCAGGGCCCTGTCGCGCAGATCGATGGCCAGCACGGTCACGCTCTCCGCGAGGTGGTGCACCAGATCAGCGCGCCGATCTGGTGGAACATGCGCTGGCAGGATGTTGGCCACGTCGCCGGAGGTCTGCCGCAGTTGCCCGCGCACGACTGGACCACCCCGCTGATCCCAATCGATCTCTTCTTCCCAGCGAAAACGCTCCGGGCCGATGCTGAAGGCGACGCTCACCGGCTCCTCCAGGGAAACGGCCACGTCCGTCAGCGGCGTCTCCGGTAAAGGCACCGGCGTCAGCGGTGGAATGGCATCCAGCGCCTGCAAGTCCGCCTCGATGGTGGCCAGCGAGTGGTCAAGGAGCGCCATGCGCTCTCGCCAGGGGTTCTCTGGTTGGCGGGCGGATTCCGCGCGCTCCAGATCGTAGGCGGCCATGTCCCGCCGCCGGCGCAGCGTATCCAGCCGCTGCTGCATGGCCGGGTCCGCCGCCGGGCGCTGCCGCCGCACAATGCCGCTGGCATCCGGCTGCGGTAGTGATGGTGACGTGGTCTCGACCGGAGTTTCCGTTTTCCCGAACAATCGCTTCCAGACCATGACGCTCTCCCGTGGTTCACGGTTATGGTGGCACACCGGGCCGCTCAACCCAAGACGGCACGACACCAGGTGTCCGGGAGCGGCTTGACCCGGCGCGGCGCGGCGGCAACAATCGTGCGGCCCAGGACGGGACACCAGCACAGGAGCGCGGTATGACCAGCACCAGCAGCGAGCAGCAGAACGCGTCCATTCCAGACCAGGACGCAGCGATGGACGAGGCGATTGCCTGGGAGCCAAGCGACGCCTACCGGGAACGCTCGCGCACGCTGCGCTTCATGGCCCGCCATGACATTGCGGACTACGACGCCTTGCTCGCCCGCGCCGCGGCCGATCCTGCCTGGTACTGGGGCGCGGTGGCGGAAGACCTGGAGCTGGTCTGGAGCACGCCGTACAACCAGGTACTCGATCTTTCGCAAGGTGTTCCCTGGGCAGAGTGGTTCACCGGCGGCGGGTTCAACTACGTCGTGAGTGCCCTGGACCGCCACGCCGCGCAAGCTCCAGACCGCACCGCGATCATCTGGGAGGGGGACGACGGCGCCGTGCGCCGCCTCACCTTTGGTGAACTCCTGGCGGAAACGAACCAGTTGGCCAACGCGCTCCGCGAGCTGGGCGTAGAGCGCGGGGACCGCGTGGGCGTCTTCCTGCCCATGCTCCCGGAAACGGTGATGGCCGTCCTGGCGCTGGGCAAGCTGGGCGCGGTCTTCCTGCCGATGTTCTCCGGGTTCGGCGCGGACGCCCTGGGCTCGCGCCTGCGCGATGGCGAAGCCACGCTGCTGATCACCAGCGACGAGGCGCTGCGGCGCGGCAAGGCCGTGCCCATGAAGCAGGTGGCGGACGAGGCTATGGCCATGGCCCCTACCGTCCGCGCGTGCCTTGTCCTGCGGCGCACCGGCAACGACGTTCCCTGGACGCCTGGCCGGGATGTCTGGTGGCATGAGGTCGTGCCGGGCCAGCCCACCGAGTTCACGAACGTCGAGACGGCGGCGAACGAGCCGTACATGATCATCTACACCTCCGGCACCACCGGCCGCCCCAAGGGCGCGGTGCATGTGCACGCCGGATTCCCGGTCAAGGCCGCGCACGACCTCGCGGCCTGCTTCGACCTGCAGGCGGATGACACCCTCTTCTGGCTGACGGACCTGGGCTGGATGATGGGCCCGTGGCTGATCTGCGGCGGCCTCATCGTGGGGGCGACCATCGTCATCTTCGAGGGCACGCCCGACTATCCGGAGCCGGACCGCCTCTGGCGGCTGGTGGAAGACCACGGCGTCACGGTCCTCGGCATGGCCCCGACCGCGATCCGCTCCCTGATGGGCAAGGGCACGGAGTGGGTACGCGCGCGGGACCGCTCCTCTCTGCGCATCCTGGGCTCCACCGGTGAGACATGGAACCCTGGGCCGTGGCGCTGGTACTTCGAGGAAGTCGGCGAGGGGCGCTGCCCGATCATCAACTACTCCGGCGGCACGGAAACGAGCGGCGGCATCGTGGGCTGCACCACCCTGCGCCCCATCGTGCCCTGTGGCTTCAACACGCCGGTGCCGGGCATGGATGCCGACGTCACGGACGCGGGGGGGAACCCGGTGCGCGGCGAGGTCGGCGAACTGGTGGTGCGTCAGCCGTGGGTCGGCATGACGCGCGGCTTCTGGCACGATCCGGAGCGCTACCTGGAGACCTACTGGTCACGCATCCCCGGCGTCTGGGTGCACGGAGACTGGGCCGAGATCAATGATGACGGGCAATGGTTCATCCGTGGCCGCTCCGATGACACCCTGAAGGTTG
>JALYWD010000255.1 GCA_030852885.1 Chloroflexota bacterium
GCGCGCCACCTCAGGCCACTCGCCGCTTGACGGGTCGAGGTCGCGCAACCGCCTGCGGAACCTCGAACGTACCTTCGGCAGTCAGCGCCGCAACCGCCTTGTCGCGCTCGGGCGTGCGGAAATCGTCGCTTGCCGGAAGCGCGGCTATATATGGCCGCAAGCCATCCCCGTTAGTGACGGGAAACTCCGGCTCATCCACATCAAGCTTCACCGTGGGATTGATGAAGGCGATCACCGCGTCGGCGTCCTGCGGCAGCGACAACTGCTCCAGCATGGTGTTCAGCGCGGCCGTGTCGGAGGCAGCGTCGCCATTGGGATTGCCCAGTTGCGCGCCACCCATCCCGAACAGGCGGCCGATGCCCTGGGAGACCTTCCGCCACCTGCCGTTCTCGTACTTGACTTCTCCCGGGATCTCCCGGGCCACGATGCCAAGGACCCCGCCCGGGTAGACCAACGCATGCTCGATGGTTCGCTTGCCGACGCGCCCATAATGAACGAGCGCATAGCGGTCCCCCAGGTCCTTCAGCAGATGATCCAGCACCACATCGTTCCGCTGCGGGCGGTTCCACTTTCCGACCTGCTGCATGCCAAGGTGGAACAGCACGGTGCCGATCAGCAGCGGCACGTACGCGATGAGGATCGCGTTTTCGCCGAGACCGGTGGCCATCCAGAACGCGGAGCCGAGGAGCGCCACTCCCACAAGGGACGTGGCAATGGCCATACGTTTGCGCTTCTGGACGTAAGTAGCGTCGCGATAGACCTTCATTGGGATTGCACCAGGCGAGAAGCGGCGAGCACGCCGCATAAATAGCACGGGACAGAAGTGGCTGCTGCCGCCCGGCAGTGTATCACACGCCATTTGATGCGGAATATTATGGCAACTTAAGCGGGCCCGCGAATTGCTCCAACAGCACCCGGAAGGCCGCAAGCCCGACGAGCAAGACGCTCGCCCCCACAAACGCGATCGCCAGCGTTTCGTCGCGTTGCCGGGCGCTCGGGAATCCCCAGCCACGCTGCAACGCAAGCGCCAACACCACACTGGTCATCGTCCACAGCACAGCAAGCGCTGATCCCACGATCAGGCAGGTAAACGGCGCTGCCAGTGGCGCCAGCCCACTCGCGGCGAGCGCGCACACGAAAGCGCCGAACACGAGCGGGGGCGCCAGGGTGGCGGCGGGTGCGGGCGGCCAGCCACCGCGTGGGCGATGCGTCAGCGAGATCGTCGCCAGGTGACTCAGGAGCGCGCCAATGGCAACGCCGGAGAGGAGCCCCGTCACCAGCCGCGCCAGGTTAGTCGTCTCGTAGGGCGTAGGTATGGCAAGGTCCGCTGCCAGGGAGTTGAGCCCATCAATCGCCATCGCGCCGATGCAGAGCACTATCCCGATCCACACGCCACGCGTAAACCGCCCGGAGTGCCTTGCCCGGCAGACAAGCAGATACCAGAGCAGCGAGGACGCTGCGCCGAGGTATATCCCCGTCATGCGGCTATCCACCGGTAATGGCTGTCCCGAAAACTGGAAGCTGTGGGAGGGCCGCTGCGCGCAGACGCCTTGCAACACGGCGTGCGCCTTGTGTCGCGGATCACCGGGCAACAGCAAGAACACCCCGGCCGTCATCGTCACCGCGAGCAGGACGCGCCACGGGATGATGTCGCCAATCGTGCTGTCAGGGCGCCTCGCGACCAGCGTGGACAGAATCTATGCTCCACAATAGTTTGGGCGGGCAGGCCGCCCGGCAACTTTCTGAGGTGAGCATGCCACAGGTGTCTTCAGGATGGTGACGCAGCAACGGCCCGCACGCGGCACACCACGCCGTCACGTGGTCTCCAGCACTGGTCGCCTTTCCGTCCGCGAGGTGTTTCCGCCGCGCGTGGCCATGGCCCGGGGCAAGTCCGCCATCGTCGTTGTTGCGGCCGCCCTGTCCATCTTTGCCGTGATCTTCGCGCTCGTGAAGCGCAATCACAGCGCCTCCTTCGACCTGCGCATGACGCGGCGACTGCAGAAGCAGCATCAGCCCTGGTTCAGCCGGCTCATGCAGGTCGTTTCGTGGCCCGGGTACCCGCCGCAATCGCGCATCATTCCGCCGGCGTTGGCCGCCGGCATGCTGGTCCTGGGCTTCCCGTTGGAAGCGCTCTTCCAGCTTGCCGCCTGGGGTGCGGGCGGGATCTCGTCGGTCATCAAGCGGGTCATGCGCCGCAGCCGCCCTACCAGCGCCGAAGTGCGGGTGCTTCCCGCGCGCATTGGAGGTTCATCTTTCCCCAGCGGCCACGTCTTGATCTACACGGGCGTCTACGGCTTTCTGGCATTCCTGATTGAGACGCTCGTGCGTTCCAACCGGCTACGTCGCACGGCAATAGGCGGCATGGTCTCGCTGATAGCCCTCGTTGGACCCAGCCGCATCTACCTTGGCCACCACTGGTTCACCGATGTCATGGCGTCCTACCTGCTTGGCGCGTCCTACCTACTCGGATTGTCTGCACTCTACCGCCGCGTCAAGACCGGTTGGCTCAATCGCCGCTACGAGCAACTACGGCAAGAGCGAGGCATTTAGCGAGACAGCGGCTATGTGTTGCGGATACGCACCGTCGTGTCCAGGAAGACGCCAACCTTGTTCGCGTCCTTTTTGCACTCCTTCGGCGTCACGGCGTCGAGGAGCTTGACGCTCCCGCCCTTCCCATCCAGGCAGTGCAGCCAGATGGCATCCAGTTCGCAGCCGCCGGCCGCTTCGTTGCGCGCGACGATGCGGATGCGGTCGCCAACCTCCGCCGTGAAGGGGTCGACAGTCGGGTGAGAGCCGCCCGGTCCATTCGGGGCGTCGTTATCATCCTTGAAGAGCACCCTGGGAGTACCGCCAGCCGGCAGCAACTCGATGAACAGGTCGTCGTCGATATGCTTGAAGCGATCCGTCTTGCTGGGCCCCGCGCTGATCAGGAACCGTTCGCATTTGGCGGAGAAGCCGGTTTCTTTGGCCTTGACCTTCCGCTGCTTCTTGCCGTTGCTCTTGTTCTTGTTGCGGGACTTGCCCTCGCCGCGCTTGCGCGACCGCTCATCGGCGCGCTTGCGCCGCCGCTCCAACGGCGATTTGTCCCTGGCCGCAGCGGGGAGGAAGAGTGAAGTGGAGAGTGCTGCGGTCAGCAGTGCAACGCTGCGCCTGCCTTGCATCCGGGCCAGCAATGCGGAAAGCTGATCGGTCATCGGTCGAACCATCAGTACCAGTACCTTTTGTGCACGTAACGCGTATCAATATGTACGTACGCCCCTGACAAGCGCGCGGTTTCTACGGATTTGTAGCGCTTGCAGGCTGAAGGTACCATTCTGCTTACAGACGATGAAGGGGACCGTGCCTGGTTCGGCGTCTGCCGCACAGCGAATCCGGGTTGCTGAGAGCCGGAGGCGGCATCTGAACGGGACATCGCCCCGGAGTTGACGTGCAAGCAGCGAAGTCTGGGAGACACGTCCGGGTACGCCCGTTAGCGCGTGTTCACGAGGGTCATGCATGCCCTCCAGAGCGGGCGCCCGTTCACGGCGTCAATTGAGGTGGTACCGCGGGTTCGCCCGTCCTCTTGTGTTGAGGGCGGGTTTTTGTTGTCCTGTCCCTAGCTGATCGAGCCTGAATCTGGAGCACACCTACGCGATGACCGTCACGACAACTGGTATCCAGCGCGTCAATACCCGGCCCGATTTCCCGGCCCTGGAGCGGGACACCCTCTCCTGGTGGGAAGCGAACGAGATTGCCGAGAAATATCTTCACCGCAACGATGAGTCTTCCGAACGCTACTCGTTCCTGGATGGTCCCATCACCGCCAACAACCCGATGGGCGTCCACCACGCCTGGGGCCGCACCTACAAGGACCTGTTCCAGCGCTACCAGACCATGCTCGGCAAGAAGCAGCGCTACCAGAATGGCTTCGACTGCCAGGGCCTGTGGGTCGAGGTCGAGGTTGAGAAGGAGCTGGGGCTCAAGAGCAAGCGCGATATCGAGACCTTCGGCGTGGCCGAGTTCGTGGAGCGCTGCAAGCAGCGCGTGGTGCGCTTCGCCGACCGCATCACGGATCAGTCGATCCGTCTCGCCTACTGGATGGACTGGGACGATTCCTACTTCACCATGTCAGATGAGAACAACTACACCATCTGGCACTTCCTGAAGACCGTCAGCGACCGCGGCTGGCTCTACAAGGGGCACGACTCCATGCCCTGGTGCCCGCGCTGCGGCACCGGCATCTCCGAGCACGAAATCGTGACCGAGGGTTACCAGGAGCGCACCCACTACTCCATCTTCGTCGCCCTCCCGCTGCTGGACGAGGATGGCGCGCACCTGCTGATCTGGACCACGACCCCCTGGACGATGGTGGCGAACGTCGCCGCCGCTGTTCACCCGGAGATTGTCTACCTCCATGTCCGGCAAGGGGACAAGACCTACTACCTCGCGAAGGAGGCCGCCAAAAACGCGCTGCGCGGCGAGTACGAGGTGCTGGGGGAAGTCACGGGCGCCGACCTGGTTGGCCGCCGCTACCG
>JALYWD010000270.1 GCA_030852885.1 Chloroflexota bacterium
TGGGGCTGGCGATCGCGCGGCGGCTGGCGGCGCAGATGGGCGGGGAGATCGCCGTGGCCAGCACCCCCGGCGCCGGCTCCACCTTCACCCTGCGCCTGCCCGTGGCCACGGAAGCCGATGAGGTGGATGCCGCCGCGCCAGCCTGAACGGTGGGCAGTGCGCTAGCCCGGTTGCGGTTGTCGCTTGTTCAGATTCGTTCCACAATGCCTTTGAGGAGCGGTGCCGCGACTACATCTGGCTTGAAAAGGAACTGGAGGCGCCCCATCTCCCTTCACCGAAGCGAGAAGCGTATCCACTGCCACGGTCCCGGCAGGAAGCGCAGCAGCAAGGCGAGCGGCTTGCCAGCGAAGAGCGCGGGCGCCTTGGGCTTGGGTCAGACCCCTTCCAGGATCCTTTTTCCATCGTTGAATCGCAGGGTGTCCGCCTGATCCTGATGCCACTTGCGACCCAGGCCATTTCTGGCATTTCTCACTCCAGCCCAGAGTGGGGAGAGTGCATTCTGGTCAACACGGGTATGCACCAGCACCGCCGGGTGTTCGACCTATTGCATGAGTACGGTCACTTGTTGGTTGATGGCATTGCTGGCTGGAGAGTATTCGGGGAAGCAGAGATTCATGACGACCTGATCGAACGTCGGGCCGACGCCTTCGCAACAGCTTTTCTGCTCCCAGAGGAGGGCGTTGTTTCCTATCTCGAAACTCGGGGGGTTCGCCCTGGTGAGGCAACGTACCTGGATGTGTTTTTCGTGATGAACGCCTTCGGCTCCAGTTACCAGGCGACGCTTTACCGGCTAGAAGAACTGGGCTATCTCACCAGGCATCACGTGCGCTCCTATCTCACCGCCCGCAATATCACCGAGATGGCTGCACGTGTGCGACGTGCGGAAGGTATCCGGCAGGTCGATCTCGAGCATCCCACCGGGCGGCGGTTTGGGCAGTTGGTCATGCGCGCCCTGGCGCGGGACAAACTCTCTCTGGGGCGAGTTGGGGAGTTGCTCGACCTTGATCCGCTCGAGGTGCGCGAACTCGCACTGCTGTGGGCGGCGACCGAGGAGAGCGACCTACCGCTGCTCGCCGGATGACGGAACCGGCTGAGCGAATCTTGCGCCTTGATGCGTCGATCTTGCCCATGTGGGAGAACTCGACACCGCTTCACGCCTGTTTGGCCAGCGCCTCTCGACAACGAAGGTCGTCTCGCGGCAGGTCCTGAACCGGCACGGCCAGCAACAGGTGCAGCGGGCGCTGCGCACCGGCAGGATACGGCTCGTCGACGAGATGATTCCGGTTTCCCTCCTGCCCGACATTCCCGAACCGGTCCGGAGGCTCGGAGAGCAAGATACGTCACTGCTGATCAATGCACTCGTTCTCGACGCTTTTCTGGCCACAGATGATCGCAAACTACGCAATGAAGCCCAACGCCGTGGCGTGCAACGGCCATGGGGCACCGAGCGGCTCCTGGCCGAGCTTGTGCAGTCTCACTTGATTTCGCTACGACAGGGAAACCTGAAACTGCACAGTCTTCGGGAGGTGCGGTTCAAATCGCGCGAGCCTTGTCTCTGCCGAATGTGCGGCGTCGTGTGTCAGTGCCGGTAGGGGCATTCGCCCACCTACCCCGGCTCCAGCTCCGGCGCCACCCTGCGCTCTCGCGTCTGCTCCACGCTGACGCTCCAGATGACCAGGAGCGAGATTGCCAGCATGAGGATGCCGGCCGCGATGAACGTGGCCCGAAAGCTGACGACGGTGGCCAGGACCGCGCCAAGCAGTGGCCCCACGAAGCCGCCGAGTCCGGACAACGCGGCCGTGATGCCGAAGATGGCGCCCCGGCGGTCGTGCGGGGTGAGGTGGGTGACCAGCGCGTTGGCCGAGGGGATTAGCCCTCCCGCCGCCACGCCGAGCAGCCCCTGCAGCATGGCGAGATGCCAGGGGCTGCTGACGAACGCCATCGGCAGGTAGAGCAGGCCGCTCATGACCATCGCGACACCCAGCACCCGGCGGTGGCCGATGCGGTCTCCCAGCCGCCCGAAGTAGGCCGCCGCCAGGGCGCTGGTGAAGCCGGCCGCTCCGAGCACGATCCCGGCCACGGTCGCGACATCCGGGCTGTTCGGGCTGAGTTGCTCCACAAAGAGCGGGATAATGGGCTGCATGGCCATGGCGATCATGCGCACCACGAAGATGGCGGCGAAGAGGGTCAGCATGGCGGCGGTAACCAGGAAGGCGCTGGATGCGCGCAGCCGCTGCCAGCGCCCCTCGCTCTCCTGGAGTGGTTCGCGGGCAGCGCGCGTAAAGTGCTCCCGCGCGAAGAGCGCCACCACCACGCCGCCGGCAAAGAGCATGCCGCCCGCCAGCCAGAACGCCACCCGCGCTCCCACCCAGTCGTAGATGATGCCGCCCAGCAGTGGGCCGCCGGCGGCCCCGGCGAAGACCGCCGTCTGCACCATCCCCAGGGCGTAGCCCATGCGGTGCCGGGGCGCGCTGGTCGCCACCAGGGCGGCCGCGGCGGCCACGGTGCCGGTCATGGAGCCTTCGAAGACGCGCAGCACCAGCAACTGCCACGGGGCGGTAGCAAAGCCCATCAGGGTCACGCAGATCGCGCCGCCAAAGAGCCCGCGCATGAGCATCGGTTTGCGGCCATAGCGGTCCGCCAGGATGCCCCAGAGGGGCGAGGTGATCGCCAGCGCGGCGGCCCCTGCCGCGTTGATCGCGCCAGACCAGAGCGTTTGCCCCGCGATGTCGGTGACCCCGAGGTCTCCGAGGTAGAACGGCAGGAAGGGCACGCGTGACGAGAAGCCGACCAGCGCCAGAATTTCGCCGAACCAGACCGCGTAGAGGGTTCTGCTCCAGCCAGGTTGCCCGGCATCGAGGTCGGTTGGGCCAGGCGCTGTGCTGGGAGGGGAAGCCATGACCCGGCAGTCTACGGCCAATCGCACAATGCCGAAAGACCCTAAACTTCATTCATGAAGAATGCGAACTACCGATTTTCCCGGCGAAGCTGCCACTCAGCCGTGCGTCGTGACGCGCTCGGCCGGGCACTGGCCCTGGTGCTTTGCTGCGTGCTGCTTGTGGCGTGGGCTTCGGTGGCAGCGGGGATTGAGGCTCATTCTCGCGGTCTCCCCTCGCCCCGTACGCGGAGCGAGGTATCAGGATGCAGGCTGGGCTGGCGGCTGGAAACCCTCACCCTCAGCCCTTCTCCCGCGCACCGGGAGAGCGGTGTGTTGCCTTGGGAAGTCGGGGCAGAATCAGCGTGGTTGCGCCAGGACCTGGTAGGCAGGCTCCCGGTCGGCTCCCCTCTCCCGCGCACCGGGAGAGGGGCTGGGAGTGAGGGTTCGTCGTGGGCCACCCCTGCCGCCACGCCGACCTCACCGCTCCTCGCCGATGTCCCCGCCGCGCTCCTGCCGGACGCCGAGCAGGCGCTGCGGGAGTTGAGCGTCGTCCAGATCACGGCCACGCTGGACCCCGTGCAGAGCACGATCAACGGGGAGATGACGGTGAGTTGGCGCAATCCCGTCACGGAGCCGCTCAGCGAGGTCTGGTTTCGCCTCTTTCCCAACGCCGGCTACTACGGTGAGGGCGGCATGACGGTCAGTGATGTGACCGTTGACGGCGCTCCGGTGACGCCAGAACTGGCGCTGGATGACACGGCGCTGCGGGTGCCGCTCCCGGCGCCGGTTGCTGGCGGTGAGCAAGCGCAGATAACCATGCAGTTCGTGGCCACCGTGCCTGTGGATTCCACCGGCTCCTACGGCATCTTCACCCATGACACCCAGGCCGGGCTGTGGGTGCTGGCTGATTGGCACCCGCTGCTGGC
>JALYWD010000282.1 GCA_030852885.1 Chloroflexota bacterium
ACGTCACCATCAGCGTGACCGCGCACGGGTTCGACCGGATTATTCTCATCAGTGGCCACGGCGTGAACCCGCCCTACCTGGCCGTGGCGGCCAACGAGGTCAATGTCCGCACCGGCGCGCTCTGCGCTGCGCTGTTCTGGGGCGCCCTGGCCGACAACGTGAACGAGGTCCGCGATTCCATGCAGCCCGGAGGTATGGCCCACGCCTGCGAACTGGAGACCTCTGTCATGCAGTATCTGGACGCGGAGCGCGTGCGGCAGGACCGTATTGTCGATGACATGGGCTTTGGCCAGGGACGTTTCCTCCAGATGGATCTGGGCTCTGCCGCCGGCGTGCACCTGGGGGAACACTGGTGGAGCAGCTTTTCGCCCAGCGGCGTCGCCGGCGAAGCGACGCAGGCCACGCCCGAGAAAGGGCGACTGCTCTTTGAGCGGGCAGCCGAAAATCTCGTTGCGCTCGTCCGCGAGTTGCGCGCCCGGCCCGATCCCGCATTGACCCGTATCGACCGGCACCTGCCCGACTGACCTGATCACGCGAACATGAGGAGCCTCCTGTGCAGATTACCGATGTCCAAGCCATCATCCTGCGCCAGCCAACCGTGGATGCCACCCGGGCAGACGGCAGCCAGGACGCGCTGCTGATCCGCATTGAGACCGACGAAGGGATCACCGGCATCGGCGAAGTCGATTCGCTGCCGTCGATCATCAAGGCGATCGTGGACGCTCCGCCGTCGCACAGCAACGCGATGGGGCTGCGCAGCATCCTGATCGGCGAGAACCCTCTGGAAATCGACCGCCTCTGGCACAAGATGTACCGCGGCTCCATCTACTACGGCCGCCAGAGCGCAGCCATCCACGCCATGAGCGGGATCGACATTGCGCTCTGGGACATCAAGGGCAAGGCGCTCGGACTGCCCATCCACACCCTGCTGGGTGGACCGCACCGGCAGGAGATTCGCGCCTACGCCAGCACGCTCATGCCGGACACGCCGCAGGAGACGGCTGTCGTCGTCTCCGGGCTGGTCGAGCGTGGCTTCACCGCCATCAAGCTCGGCTGGGGGCCGTTCGGGAACGATGCCGACCTCGATGTGGCGCTCGTACGCGCGGCGCGTGAGGCGGCGGGTGACAGCGTGGACCTGATGTTTGATATTGGCATGGGCTGGAACAGCGCTGACCACGCCATTCGCCAGGTGCGCCGCTTCGAGCCGTATCACCCCTACTGGGTGGAAGAGCCGTTCTGGCCAGACGAGACGGCGGCCTACCGCAAGCTGGCGGACACCGTCGAAACGCGCATTGCCTGCGGCGAGGAAGACACGACGCACTGGGGCTTCGCCCGCCTGATGGAAGAGACGCGGGTGGACGTGGTGCAGCCGGATGTCACCCGAGCCGGCGGTATCTCCGAGCTGGTCAAGATCGCACAGCAGGCTGACCTGCGTGGGGTGACGATGGTGCCCCACTCCTGGAGCACCGGGATCATCAAGGCAGCCTCGCTGCACGTCATCGGCGCGATGCCGAACGCCACCTTCCTCGAATACTGCGTGCAGGAGACGGAGCTGAACCAGTTGCTGACCGTGGAGCGGTTCCCTGTGGTCGACGGCAAGGTGGCGCTGCCAACGAAGCCAGGCCTCGGGGTTGAGATAGACGAGGATGTGGTCAAGCACTACCAGGTAGGCGCCTGAGCGATGGGTATTTATGAAGACCTCGGGCTGCGCACCGTCATCAACGCCAGCGGCACGCTGACCCGGCTCGGCGGGAGCCGCATGGCCCCGGAAGTGCTGGCGGCGATGGCCGAAGCCGCCGCGTCGTTCGTGCCCATAGATGCCCTGCAGGCGCGCGCCGGAGAGATCATCGCCGAACACACTGGCGCAGAATCGGGGTACGTGGTTACTGGAGCGGCGGCCGGGCTGTCGCTCGGCGTGGCCGCCTGCGTGGCCGGGTTCGATGTCGCGGCCATGGACCGCTTGCCCGATACGACTGGCCGCAAGAATGAGGTTGTCGTGCAACGCGGCCACCGCAACGCCTACGACCACGCCATCCGCGCGGTCGGTGTGCGCATGGTCGAAGTGGGCTACCTCGGCTACCCCGGCGCCGGCGGCACCTACCCGTGGCAGATCGCGGACGCCATCACCGAACGCACCGCCGCTGTGGCCTGCCCCATCCTGGACACACCCGGCACGGTCCCGCTGCGCGAGGTCTGCGCCATTGCGCATGAACGCGGAGTGCCGGTCATCGTCGATGCTGCCGCGGAGCTTCCGCCCCGTAGCAACCTGCGCTGCTTCATCGCCGAAGGCGCGGACCTGGTCGTGTTCTCCGGCGGCAAGGCGATTAGCGGACCGCAGGCCAGCGGCATCCTGGCTGGCAGGGCCGACCTGATCGCCTCCGTTGCCCTGCAACACCAGGACATGGATGTGCGCGACGCAACCTGGTCGCAGCGTAGCCTGCTTGCCAGCGGTGTGCTGCGTGGCGTGCCGCACCAGGGTTTTGGCCGCTCGATGAAAGTCGGCCGCGAGGAGATCGTGGGCTTGCTGGTGGCCCTGCAGTGCTTCGCGGCTGGCAGCGACGAGGCTGACCTCGAGCGCATGCAGCGCCTGCTGGATCCCATCGAGGCCGCGTTGGAGGATGTTCCCGGTGTCAGCGTTGCCCGGCACGTACCAGGGGACAAACCCGTGCCCAGCCTCCGCGTGACCATTTGTGGCGACGACGCGGGCGCGCGCGCCTACGCGGTGGTGAACCGGCTGCTGGATGGTGAGCCGTCCATTGCCGTTGCCCAATCGCACGCGGAGTTTGGGCAACTGGCGGTCATTCCGCAAGGTGTGACGCCGGATGAAGCCGAGAGCATTGCCACGCGACTGCGCCAGGAATTGCTCGCCGTCGTCTCATAGCGCGGTCAGCCGAAGTTGATCCGGCGCCCGGACTCGCTCGTATCATCAGCGGGAGCAGCGCTCTCACTGCGAGTATGATCCGGGGAGCAGAATTCTTCCGTATGACTGAACAGATAGGCGCGATGGCCGAACTGGCGTCCCCAGATGATGAACTCATCGCCGCCATAGCCCAGGGCGATCACCCCGCCCTGTTAGCCCTCTACGACCGGCACGGCCGGCTGGGTTATGGTCTTGCCTATCGCATGCTTGGGGAGTCCGGGGCTGCGGAAGAAGCCGTGCAGGATGCCTTCCTGCGCGTCTGGCGCCGCGCCGCGACTTTTGATCCATCACGCGGGAGCGTTCGTTCGTGGCTCATGACGATTGTCCACCACTGCGCCATAGACCTGCACCGGAAACGCGCGGGTGGTCCGAATGTTGTCGCGGGCCTGGACGAGATCGCCGAGCAAACCTCAGGGCCGGATACGTGGAGCGAGGTCTCTGCTCGGTTGGACCAGGAGCGCGTGCGTGCGGCGGTCGCCCAGTTGCCGCAAGAGCAGCGTCGCGCCATCGAACTCGCCTATTTCGATGGGCTCACGCACCGCGAGATCGCCGAGCGGGATGGCTTGCCTCTCGGCACCGTCAAGGGGCGGTTGCGGCTCGGCCTGCAGCGTCTCTACACATCGTTAGCCGAGCCCGCGCCCGGCATCGTCCAGGGGTCGCGCCATGGAGCCTAGGGTGAACCGACCACCTCAGGACAACGTGCGTGATCTGCTCGGCGCTTACGCGCTCGGCGCGGTCGATGCTCGGGAAGCCGCAGAGATGCGCGCCTTCCTGGAGCAAGACGCGGTGGCCGAAGCGGAACTCGCCGAGCTGCTGGCCGCGGTCAGCGTCCTCCCGGCGTTGGCGGAACCCATGACGCCACCGGCTGGCCTGCGTGATCGCATCGCGGCGGCCGCCCTGGCGGACTTGCCTGCACGGCCAGCGCCCGTGGCTCCGCCGGCTCCGCCACCGCCTGTCGCCACGTTCGAAAGAGCCGTTGAGCCCGCGAATGTCGTGCGCCCGGAGCCCGCCTTCTGGCAGCGCGCGGCCGTCTGGGCGACCGCCGCAGCGGCACTCCTGCTCATTTCTCTCGGCCTGCTCTACTGGAACATGCAGTTGCGGGACGAGATCAGCACCACCCCACAGGTCGAAACGCTGGCGCTGGCGACGACGGAGATGGCGCCGGAAGCCCACGGCGAGGTGAAGTACATGCCCCAGGAGGGTGTGCTCATGCTGGACGTGCGGAACCTGCCGCCCCTGCCAGAAGGCTATGTCTACGAGGTTTGGCTCATCGGGGATGGGGATCCTGTGCCGGCTGGCGTCTTTACAGATTCGACGGTGCAACACGCGATGGCGGCTGACCGCTCACAATTCACCACGCTGGCAATCACCATGGAACCTGGTCCGATGGGAACCGAGGCACCGACCACTGAAGACGTCTATGCTACTGCCTCTCTCTGATCGTCACCGGGACTCTTGGGGCGTCAATCGAACTGACGTTATGTCGCAATTGCGCAGATACTGAGCGATGTAGCGTCTGCATTGTTCCGTTGCTCAAGACCAGTGCCGGCTTTTCATGACTGCCGGCCGTCTTGCTGCACATGCCACAGGAGTCTCCGGATGCCTCAGAAACCCCGCCTGGGATGCCTTCACGCGCACCACTCGAACATCGGGTATATCGAGAACATCATCCCTCACGACAACCTGGAAGCCATTCATTTCGTGGAACCGGGGCTGCTGCGGCGTATCGGGGGTGATGCGGGTTTCAGCATGGAAGATGCCTCCGCCCAGGTGCGCAAGCAACTGGACTGGATGACCGCGTGCGGCGTTGATGCCCTTTTGATTACCTGCACGAACTACATTGCCGCCATGCCAGACGAGCCATCTCCGTACGACATTCCGATTGTCAAGATCGATGAGCCCTTTTTCGCGTACCTGCTCCAGCAGCCGCCGCGCCACCTGCTCTTGTTCTCAAACCCGGACACCGTCGCAGGCACCATGCTGCGCCTGCAAGACTACGCAACCGCCCTGGTCATGCAGCCGGAGATCGAGGTCGAGATCATTCCGCACAGCTTCAACCTCTTCCTCACCGGCCAGACCGAGGCCTACAACCGCGCGGTTGCTGAACGTTTGCGGGAACTGGTGCGCCTGAACCGGTTTACCTCGCTCTCGGTCGGCCAGCTCTCGATGGTGGACGCCGCGCAGCGGGTTGCCGAAGAGACCGGTCACGCCATCGGGAATCCGCTCCAGCCGCTCCGTGTTCACCTGGACGCCATCCTGGCGAGTGTCTCCCGGGGATAGGCGTCCTCGGAACTCCCCGAGTACCCATTTCGCAACTGATCCTTGCAGCCAGCGTCCTGCGCTTCACCAGCGGCTCAACCTGGGCCATCCCCCGAGCAGCGAACAGTGGCTCGCTGCTCGGGTGCAGCGGCATTACCCATAGATCTCGTCCGTTGCAGACCAGCCAAGGAGCAGGAGCGCGAAGAACCCCTTCCAGGCATCGATTGCGTTATCAGCGCGATAGGTGACGGTGCGCGCCGTTTCACGGACGCTCCCTGGAATGAGCGCCGCCATCAGGGCCTCGGCGGTCGAGGAGAAGGTGACGGAGAGTTCGACTTCGCCGTCGAGCTTGTGCAGCGGATAGTGCGATGTTCCCTCAGCCACGAAGCGCTCGACCGCGCGTTGCGCTGCTTCCCGGATGTTGGCGTGGCTGCGGGCGGGCGGGAAACACCGCGCCGCCCAACGGTCGATGGCGTACTTGGTCAGCCCGTACTCGACCTTCGGCAATGTCTGCCGCAACTCTTTCTCGTAGAGGTCGTCGCCAGACGCGAAGATCACCGGCACACCGAATTCGGCGCAGACCGCCGCGTTGATCTCGGACTCGCCCACGGGCTGGCCGTTCATACGAATCTCAACGATTTCCCGGCCCAGAATCGTTTCGTTGCCGACCCCATTAGAATCGCCGGTGCGCGCGTGGTAGCCCAGGAAGAAAACGGCATCCGCGTCCTGCACGCCTTCCACCATGCACAGATGCTTGTGAAACCCCTTGATCAGGTCCGCCCGCGGGTCCAGGCGCTCGATCTGGATGTTCGTCATCGTCCAGTGCGCATCGTTGACCACGACTTCGGTAGCTCCGCCAGCGAACGCACCCTCGATGGCGGCGTTCACATCGTCCGTCATCATGGTGCGCATGAACTCGTAGTGC
>JALYWD010000309.1 GCA_030852885.1 Chloroflexota bacterium
TCCGAAGAAGGCCAGAACTGAGCTAGCTGTCAGATTGCTCTGACCGCCGATCCGCTTTCGCGGACCCCGTTTGCTTCAGTACGTTCACTCTATATCCTCGGTGCCAACCTGTCAATAGGTTCAGGAAAGCAATTTTTGCCGGCGTGTGATGAGCCTCGTTTTTCCGTTCCAGGGACGCTATCTCGCGTGGGGATTCTTCCCTCCTCCCCAGTGCGGGCGGCCTTTCTGGCAAGGTGCTAAGGTCCCCGCGGAGGCCCGCCCAGTCGCTGGCGCGGGATGGTACAGACCCAGGGGAGCAATGATGGCTGAGTGGCAATCCGGCTCGGTAGACGCCAACGGCGTGACGATCCACTACACGCGGACCGGTGGGAACAAGCCGGTGGTGGTGCTGGCCCACGGGGTGACGGATACCGGCCTGTGCTGGTCGGCGCTGGCACAGGCACTGGAGAGCGAGTTCGACCTGGTCATGGTTGATGCGCGCGGGCACGGGAAGTCGGATGGCCCCGAGGGCAGCTACGGCCCGGATGTGCAGGCGGAGGACCTGGCCGCGCTAATCACGGCGCTCGGCCTGGAGCAGCCAGCCGTGCTGGGGCACTCCATGGGCGCGGGAACGGCGCTGGTGCTGGCGGGCACGCACCCGGGCCTGGTCGGCTCCATCTTGTTGGAGGATCCCCCGGCGTGGTGGACCGAGTGGTACGACACCCCCGACGCCCGCGACCTGGTCGCCAACATGAAGGCGCGCGCGCTCAGCTACAAGACCCTGTCACGCGATGAGGTGATCGCCGCCGGGCGTGAAGGGCACCCGAACTGGTCCGACGCCGAGCTGCAGCCCTGGGCGGACTCCAAGGCCGCCTTCAGCCCGAACGTGCTGGTGGTCTTCGAGCCGCATAACCGCGCGAACGTCGACTGGCCGGCCACGCTGGGCAAGATCACCTGCCCGGTGCTCCTGATCATGGCTGACGCCGAGCGCGGCGGCATCGTCACCCCGGAGCGGGCCGACGCCCTGCACGCCATGGTGCCGCAGACGGAGGTCGCCTACATCGCCGGCGCGGGGCATAACATCCGGCGCGAGCAGTTTGGGCGGTACCTTGAGGTCGTGCGGGAGTTCCTCAAGGCGCACACGACACCCGCGGCCTGATCCCTCCGGCTCACTGCGATCCCAGGGCTTCTCAGCCGCCTGGCCGGAGTTTCCCACGCCCGCCTCCCTGGGAGAGCGTGGGAACGAGTAGCCGGTTCGAGGGATGCGGCGTGTCGGGCCAGTTCAGAACGGTTTCATCACCATCAACGCCAGGACGATCACCCAGCAGAGAGCGAAAAACCCCGCGCCAAGGCGCAAGCGCATCTTCAGGGAGGCAGGGATGTCCGCCCCGGTCCGCAACACGTCGAGCGCGCGCTCCTGCGCCGGAACCACGACCCCCAGCAGGAGCCCAAGCGCCACGATGAAGAGGCCGGTCGCGGCAATCAGCCATCCCTGGCTGAAGAGCGCGCGTTGCGCGGCGAGGGCGAGGCCCACGGCGGGCACAATCAGCGTGGCCATGCCGTAGGCGCGGGTGACGGAGTGCAGCGCCTCGGCCACCTCTCGCGTGCTCGGTCTGGCGAAACGCGCGAACGCGCTACTGGCGAAGGTGGCCGGTCCGATGAAGACGATGGCCGCGGCGATGTGTGCTACCAGCAGGAACAGGGTCACGACATCACCTCATGTCATCCTGGGAGGGCGCATTGCCACGCGAAGCAGGTACGACATCGTCGCGAATGCTGGTGGTCAACCGCCCCGCGTAATCGGGGCCAGGCTACGCGCGCCAGGAGGATACGGCACGTCTCCGTGCCATGGTGCATCCTGCTATGCTGACGCTTCATCACTTGCGTGGTCGTGGAACGGTTGAGGGTGCGCATCTTGTACAGGTGTGCCGCAGCCGAGCAACACGCCGCAGGTTTGGAGACGTTCGAGACCCAGGCCACATGGGACGGCCCCATTTGGTACTGCAGCGCAGATGCGTGACATTCTGCCTGAAGGAGGAGAGCATGGGAATACGGTCCCGTTTGTCTCAGGCATGGCGGGTGGCTACGGCCGCCGCGCTCCTCGCGCCATTGGCGCTGACGCCTGCCCTCACGCTGGCGCAGGAATCCACCCCTGAAGCAGAAGCCCCCTACTACTCGGATACCCAGGGTCCGGCGGTTCCGGGCGGCACGGCCAGCTTCCTGCTCTACGAAGAGCCGGACACGCTGAACCCCCTGGTGGGCAACACCACCATCGCCCAGCAGGTGGTGACCGCGATCCTGGAGGGGCTCGCCTACAACGATCCCGATGGCAACTTCCAGCCAATGCTGGCCGCGGAACTGCCGACGCTGGAGAATGGCGGGGTCTCCGAGGACCTGAAGACCGTGACCTGGCACCTGAAGCCGGGTCTGCTCTGGAGCGATGGTCAGCCGGTTACCTCAGAGGACGTCAAGTTCACCTGGGAAGCCGCGAAGGACACGGCGAACGGCTCGGCCTTCGCCAGCGACTATGAGCTGATCACGGATGTCCAGACCCCGGACCCGGAAACAGTCGTCGTCACCTACTCCGACTTCAACGCGGGCTACCTGGACCAGTTTCCCTACATCTTCCCGAAGCACGCCACCGGCGAAGCCACGGACATGGCGAACTGGGAGTTCAACCGCGCGCCTGTCGGCACGGGCCCCTTCATGCTGGCGGAGTGGGCGCCGGGCGAATATCTGGCCACGGTGCGCAACGAGAACTACCGCGAGGAAGGCAAGCCGTACCTGGATGGCATCAACTTCCTGATCGTGCCGGCCGAGGAGTCCCGCACCGCTCGCATGATCGAGGGTGACGGCGACGTCATGCTCTGGGCGGGTGATGAGGCGGAGCAGCAGATCGAGGACGCCGGTGCTGGCTGGGGCCGCATCGCCCCGGGCATCTGGGTCGTCCAGATGTGGTTCAACCTCAGCAAGCCGTTTGACGGCGATCCCGGCGTGGAGCCGCCCCACCCGATCCTGGGCGATCTGCGCGTGCGCCAGGCCATCACCATGGCCGTGAACCGCGAGCGCATCAACCAGGATCTGATGGAAGGGCGCGTCTTCGATATCGATTCGCCGTTCGATGTCGGCTGGATGCAGTGCCAGGTGGAGCCGTTTGTCTACGATCCCGAAGCCGCCAAGGCCCTGCTGGACGAGGCTGGCTGGAAGGATGAGGATGGCGACGGCATCCGCGAGGCGCACGGCGTGGAGAACGTGGAAGACGGCACGCCGCTCAGCCTGAACATGAACGGCTACACCGGGTACTCCACGCTGGAGCTGATCGAACTGGCCGTGCAGGAAGACCTGAAGGCCGTCGGCATCGACACGAAGCTGGAGAACCAGGAGTTCGCGGTCATCTTCGGCACCTGGAATGATGCCTCACCGCGACTGCTGGGCGATTTCGATCTCCTCGTCTTCGACTCGGGCTGGTTCGCCGAGCCGGGGAAAGATATCGTGCTGGACTTCGATCCCGAGGGCGTGCCGAGCGCCGAGAATTCCGGTGGCCGCAACGTCACGCGTTGGGTGCGCGAGGATGTCGGCGAATGGATGAAGGCCGGGAACTCGACGCCGGATGTCGAGACGCGGCGCGAGAACTTCTGCAATATCGCCACCGCCCTGCGTGAGGATATTGCCACCTTCCCGCTCCTGCAGTTCAGCGAGGGCAGCGTCTACTCCAACCGCATGCACGGCTACACCGTCAGCACGTGGGAGTACGGCACCTGGGACTCCGCGAACTGGTGGGTTGAACAGTAATCACGGGCACACGGCAGCGGG
>JALYWD010000334.1 GCA_030852885.1 Chloroflexota bacterium
ACCATCGATGATGCCTGCGACAAAGCAGGCAAGGGCGCAGATGATGGATCAGGCCAAAGGCCTGACCTTAAGCAAGATCCTGGCAGGCAGTGCGCTGATCCTGGTGTTCGCGGCAAGCCTGCACAGCACCCCGGTGCTGGCGCATGCCATGCTGGTCAAGTCAGAACCGCCGAGGCGCGCGCAACTGACCCAGCCGCCTTCCCAGGTGCGGCTCTGGTTCAACGAAGAAGTCGAGAAGGACTACGCCTCGCTCTCCGTGCTGGATGCAGCCAAAACCCCTGTTACCGAAACCAAGCCCCACATTGCGGAAGATGACCCCAGGGCCATCGTTCTGCCGCTGCCGGAACTCTCATCAGGCAAGTACACGGTAAAGTTCCGGGTGCTGTCGGTGGACGGCCACGTGGTTGACTCGTCCTACGACTTCACGGTAAAGAGCAAAGCAGCAGCCAAATGATCGAGGTCATTGCGACGCTTCTGCGCTGGTCACAGCTCGCGTCCAACATGATCCTGATGGGCGGCTGTGTATTTCTGGCGATTGCAGGCTCGATCCACTCCCCCTGGGTGACACGGGTGGAGCGCGCCCTTCCCTGGCTCGCCCTGATCCTCCTCGCAGGATTGCTTGGCATCCTGGCCACCACCACGGCGCAAGCCACCGGCATCAATGAGAACGCCTGGCGCCCGGATGCCTGGCTCGCCCTCATGCAAAATACCCGCATGGGGCACGTCTGGGTAGGCCGCTTCGTGTGCGCCCTGATCGTGACGGGCATCACCCTCTATATCCGCTTCTCTCCGCCGGCAAGATGGCAATATATCCTGTGCGCCACGGTTGCCGCGATAACCCTTGCCGTAGGCTCCCTGGCCAGCCACTCCGCAGCCGAGGAACTCTCCGTCGTCTCGATCCTGCCCTATGCGTTGCACATCATCCTGGCCAGCGCCTGGTTTGGCGCCCTGCCGGCCTTCCTGGTCGTCTGCTTTGCCTGCACGGAAGAGCCTCAAAACAACGCGCTTAAGCCTGGCGCGCAATCAGGCGGCCTGCAGACCGAAGCCATCCGCCGCATCCACGCCGTGTTTCAATCACGCGAAGAAGTGTTCCAGGCCGATGCCCAGGCACTGAGGCGCTTCTCCACCATGGCCCTGCCGGTGATGCTGGCGGTGATTGCCACCGGCATCATCATCACCGACCGCATGGTGGGCACAAGCTATGGCGGGCTGGTTGCCACCAACTACGGCTGGCTGCTCAAT
Organism: Chloroflexota bacterium; assembly: GCA_030852885.1. Taxonomy (GTDB): domain Bacteria; phylum Chloroflexota; class Chloroflexia; order Thermomicrobiales; family UBA6265; genus JACCXM01. Next base: position 1,243 of record JALYWD010000334.1, read on the forward strand.
GCCAAGGTTGCCCTGCTTGGCGTGGTGCTCCTCATCGCCGCGCGCGCGCGCTCCACCTGGCTGCCGCTGCTTTCCAGCCGGGGAGAATCAAAAGAGGCCAAGGCCGGCGGCCAGCGGCTGCGCAAATGGGTCAGCTTCGAATTCCTGCTCGCCTTGGGCATTGTGCTGCTTGCCACCATCGTCGCCAACAGCGTTCCGATCAAGCATGCCCTGATCCAGAACTGGCCTTATTCCTTCCGCTTCTCCCTGGCCGCCACCTGGGGCGATCCCATCGTGATGGCGCGCGTCTACAGCGGCATTGGCCTGCTCGTGCTGGCAGGCATCAGCATCTGGTATGGCCGCAGGCGGCACTGGGACAAGAAGTGGCGCTTTGGCCTGCCGTCGCTGCTTGCCATTGCCGCCCTGGGCGTTGGCCTGCCGCCTTTGGCGGTGGACGCCTATCCGGAGACCTATCGCAAGACCCCGGTGCCGTTTGATGCCATTTCCATTGCCAATGGCGCAACCCACTTTGCCGAGAACTGCGTGGCCTGCCACGGGCCGCAGGGCAAGGGCGACGGGGTCATGGCCAAGAGCTTTGCCAAGCCGCCGGTGGATTTGCTCACCGAACCGCACACCGCAAGACACACCGCAGGGGACTTCTTCCACTGGCTCTCCTTTGGCATTCCCAATACCGGCATGCCTTCCTTTGGCGACAAGCTCGATGAAGAAGACCGCTGGGACGTGGTGAACTTCCTGCACGCCATGTCGCGCGGCTACCAGGCGCGCCTCATGAGCCCGCAGGTCAAGCCAGAACAGCCTCAGCCCAACATGGCTCCGCCCAACTTCCCCTATACCGCGCATGATGACTCTAGCGGCACTCTGAAGGACTTCCGCAACCAGAAGAACGTGCTGCTGGTCCGGTTCTCGGAGCCGCAATCGCGCGAACGGCTGGAGCAGTTGCGCGCGATCTATACGCAGATCAAGGCCGCCAATACGGTGCTGCTTGCCGTGCCCGAGGATGATCCCGATCCGAAGACACTGGACAGAATCGCAGCGGACATGCCTTTCCCCATCGTCACCCAAGGCGCGGAGGAGATCGTGCAAAGCTACAAGCTCTTCCGCCGAACCCTGAGCAAGCCGGACCTCCTCGGGGAGGGCACCTTGCCCGCGCACATGGAGTTCCTGGTGGACCGCTTCGGTTATCTGCGCGCGCGCTGGATACCGGAAGCAGACGCGCAAGGCTGGTCCAATACCGCCATGCTCATGCAGCAGATCGCACAACTCAACCGCGAAAAGGAAATCCTCCCCCCTCCAGGGGAT
>JALYWD010000357.1 GCA_030852885.1 Chloroflexota bacterium
GGCACGGGTGGGCAATCGGCGGCGCAGAGATGCGCAGGTGGATGGCGGTGGCGCCGCCCCGCCGGAGCAGATCCACGATCTGCGGCATGGTGTTGCCGCGCACGACGCTGTCATCCACGATGACGACACGCTTGTCTTTCACCGCGCCGCGCAATGGGTTGAACTTGAGGCGAATGCCTGATTGCCGCGAGTGCTGATCTGGCTGGATGAAAGTCCTGCCAACGTAGCGGTTCTTGACCATGGCTTCGCTCAGCGGCAGCCCCATCTCCTGGGCGTAGCCAATTGCCGCCGGCACGCCGGAGTCCGGCACGCCGATCACCAGGTCTGCATCCACCGGATGCTCCTTCGCCAGCTCACGGCCCATGGCCACACGCGCCTCGAAGGCCGTTTGTCCATCCAGGACGCTGTCCGGGCGAGCAAAATAGATCTGCTCGAACACGCACAGTGCCGGACGTGGCGGGTCCTGCATCAGGTTGGAGCGGAGGCCGTTGCGGTCCAGGCGCAGGATCTCCCCTGGTTGCACATCGCGCACCAGGTCCGCGCCGACCGTGTCCAGGGCGCAGCTTTCCGATGCGATCAGCCAGTGGCCATCGCGCCAGCCAAGGCAGAGCGGGCGAAACCCATGTGGATCGCGCACGGCAAAGAGGGCGTCCGGGGTGAGAATCGCCAGCGAATACGCGCCGGAGGCCAACTCCATCATGCGCCGGATACGCTCTTCCCAGGTCCCCTGCCCGTGCAGCACCAGCAGGGCGAGCAGTTCGCTATCCGAGCCCGTGGTTGGCTCGACACCACGTTCGCGCACCAGGCGGCGCAGCTCCAGCGGATTGACGATGTTGCCATTGTGACCGAGCGCCAGCGTTTCACCGTTGGTCTCGACGAGGAAGGGCTGCGCATTCTGGATGGAGGAGCTACCGGTTGTCGAGTAGCGTGTATGCCCGATAGCGGCAACCCCGTGCAGCGCCTCAACCGCCTCCGCCTGGAAGATCTGGTCAACGCGGCCCATGCCGGTTTGCACGTGAATGCGTCCATCATCCAGAACGGCTACGCCCGCGCTCTCCTGGCCGCGATGCTGCAAGGCCATCAGCCCAATCAGCGTGGTGCGCGTGACATCGGTATCCTCGCCCCAGATCCCGAAGACGCCGCACGCTTCCTTTGGCTTGTGCTCGCGGTCCTCGGCGCTGATGTGCCAGGAAGGCGTAGCGAAGGCATCGGTGAGTGCAGCCACCTGCTTGTACTTGGCCAGCACGCCACGCAGCGCCTCGTCGGTGACCTCGGTGGTATCGCGGTAGACCTGCTTGTCCAGCATGTCTTCCTTGCGCCCGCCGGGCCAGATGCGCCAGGAGTCGTTGTCAATCACATCCGCGACAAGCAGGCTGCCATCGACATCGCGGCCGAACTCGATCTTGAGGTCGACGAGTTGCACGTCCTGCTCGGCCCACGCCTTCTCGATGGCCGCAAAGACATCGCGGCCGATGGCGGCAAGCTGCTCGACCTCCTCCGGCGTGGCAACCTCGTGCTCGGCGATCCAGGCGGCGTCTACCAGCGGGTCATGATTCGCATCGTCCTTGAAGAACGTCTCGACCACCGTCGGGTCGAAGCGGGTGCCCTCATCCACGGCATTGCGCTTGAGGTAAGATCCGGTGGCGATGCGGCGCATCACGACTTCGAGCGGGATCATGTCGCAGCGACGTACCACCATCTCGTCGTCAGCGGGTGCACCAACGAAATGCGTGGGGATTCCTGCGGCGGAGAGGAGCTTGAAGACGTTGGCCGTCGTCCGGCCACTGAGTGCGCCTTTACCAGGCAGTGTGTTCCGCCGTGCGCCATCACCGGCCGTGATATCGTCCTTGCTGACGATAATCGCCTGTGCCGGATCGTTCGCGTCCGCGTAGATGATCTTCGTTTTGCCTTCAGCCAGTTGTTCGCCGCGCATCGCCACCCCGCTACTCATCACCGTTGCTCCCGCCCGGTCCTATGCAACGCCACGCAAGACCACCGCCTCGCGCTCTTCTCGCCCCTCAATCTGTCCAATGACGATCGCCGTGGGTACAGCACCGCGGGCGGCTGCGAGTCTCTCTGCTGGCACGATCGCCACCAGGCCGATTCCCATGTTGAAGACGCGGAACATCTCACTGGCAGAAATGCCCCCATCTTGTGCAATACGTCCAAAAATTGGCAGTGGTTCCCAAGAATCGGTGTCGATCACTACCGAGAGCCCGTCCGGCACAATCCGCGCGACGTTCTCTGGCAGGCCACCCCCGGTGACGTGCGCGAAGCTGCGCGCGCCCGCCGCGATCAGGGCCTGGATCTCGTGGACGTAGGAGCGGTGCGGCACCAATAGCGCCTCCCCGACCGTCATCCCCAGCTTGGCGTCGTACTCCTGCCACACCTCAAACGGCAGCGCGCGCCGCGCAAGGCTGTAGCCGTTGGTGTGGAGGCCGTCAGAGGGCAGCCCCAGCACGATATCGCCCGCCTGCGGCTCACCATTCGCGCCGATGGCGTCCCGCTCCAGGACACCGACAATGGTGCCGGCGAGGTCGAACTCGCCCTCCGGGTAGACATCGGGCATCTCGGCGGTTTCACCCCCAAGCAGCGCACAACCGGCAGCCGCACAAGCTGCAGCCACGCTGCCCACCAGCGTGGTCACCACCTCTGGGTCAGCGCGATGCAGCGCGAGGTAATCGAGGAAGAAGAGTGGCCGCGCGCCCTGCACGGCAATGTCGTTCACGCAGTGGTTGACAATGTCCGCGCCCAGGTTGTCATAGCGGCCGAGCGCGGAAGCGACCTTGACCTTGGTCCCGATGCCGTCCGTGGAGGCGACCAGTACCGGGTCGCGAAACTCCCCGGCTGCGCTGAGGTGAAACATGCCGCCAAACGCGCCGACATCCGCCAGGACACCCAGCCCCCGGGACTGCGCGACGATCTCCCCGATGCGCTGCGTGGTCTGCCGGGCGCTGTCCAGATCGATCCCGGCGTCCGCGTAGGTGGCCATGGTGCTTCCTATCCCCTCGCCATGCGCACGGCGTTCGCGAACAGGCGCAACCCGCCAGCATCCTGCCGCCCGGCCGGGGCGAGGCCGGGCACCGCATTGCGGTCCGGATGCGGCATCAGCCCCAGGACATTCCCCGCCGGATTGGTCAGGCCGGCAACGGCCCCTTGCGAGCCATTAGGATTGATTGGATAGCCACCAGGTCGTCCTGAAGCATCCCGGTAGACGAGCGCCACCTCACCGGACCCCTGCTTCGCAGCCAGCGACTCATCGCTCTCGGCCACAAATCGCCCTTCGCCATGTCCAACCGGCAATGACATGCGCTCGATGCCGTCCAGAAACGGCGTTGTGACATTTGCAGGCTTCTCGAGCCAGACCCAGCGGCACTCGTAGTGGCCGGAAGCGTTCGCTGCGAGCGCGCCTCCCGTGAGGAGTCCTAAGCGGGTCAGCGCCTGGAATCCGTTGCAGATGCCCAGGATCGGTCGTCCATCTTCCACGAAACGGTGCAGCGGTTCCCCAAGTGCAGCCAGGCCATTCGCCCAGAGCGCCCCGGCGCCGAGATGATCCCCAAAGGCGAAACCGCCGGGCAACACAATCAGCGCGTAGTCGTCGATAGTCACACCGCCAGCCAGCACGCGCTCCATGTGCACAGCCTCGGCAGCACCGCCCGCGATTTCCAGCGCGTGCACCGTCTCCCGGTCACAATTGGTGCCGGGTGCGCGCAATACCAGCGCGCGCGGCTTGCCGTGTACGGATGGCGCGGTCCAGGATTGCTTGA
>JALYWD010000362.1 GCA_030852885.1 Chloroflexota bacterium
TGCTCAACCGCAGCGTCGTGGCCAGTGGCCCGCCGCGCGAGGTGCTGACCGCCGGAAACCTGCAGGCCACCTTCGGCGGCGCGGCGCTGGTGCCGCTGGCGGGTGCTTCACGCCCATGAGTGATCTCCTGGCGCTGCTGGCCGAACCACTCCAGCTCTCCTTCATGCGCAACGCGATGGCGGCCATCGTCCTCGTAGGCATCGTCTGTGGCGCCATCGGCGTTTTCGTCACCCTCCGGGGCCTGGCCTTCATGGGGGATGCCATCGCCCACGCGGTCTTTCCGGGCCTGGTCATCGCCTATGTGCTTGGTGGGAACTTCCTGATCGGCGCACTCATCGCCGCTACGCTCGTCTCACTGGCCATCGGGTTTGTAACGCAAAGCGGGCTCCTCGGCCACGACACCGCCATCGGCGTCTTCTTCGTCGGGGCATTTGCGCTCGGCGTGGCCATTATCTCCACGCAGCGCTCGTACGCGCGGGATGTCACCAGCTTCCTCTTCGGTTCCATCCTGGGTGTTTCCCACGCGGACCTGCTCCTGACCGGCATTGTCGGCGCGGGGGTCCTGCTCACGCTCTGGTTCTGCCGCCGGGAACTGGTGGCGGTCAGTTTCGACCGCACCTTCGCCCGCGCCCAGGGTCTCAATCTCTGGCGCTGGGATCAGCTTTTCCTGCTGCTGCTGGCCATGACGGTCGTCATTTCGCTGCAGACGGTGGGGAATGTGCTGGTGCTGGCCATGCTGGTCACGCCCTCCGCGACGGCGCGCCTGCTCACTGTGCGGCTGGCCCCGATGATCGCGGTCTCCTCGGCGCTCGGCGCACTCTCGGGGATTGCCGGCCTCTATCTCTCCTACTTCCTGGGGGTGTCTTCCGGCGCCAGCATCGTCCTGGTGGCGACCAGCATCTTCATCATCGTCTTTCTCTTCGCCCCGCGCACTGGCGTGGTCACGACGCGCATTGCGCGCCGCCTGCACTACCACCACCCCGAGCGGGATCAGTTCGCCGAGGGGATCTGATCCAGACGGTGGCCTGATTCTGCGACCTCGCTACCAGGAGCAAGCCCCTCTCCCGTGCACCGGGAGAGGGGTTGGGGTGAGGGTTCTTCGCCCCTTACACCTGCCAGTACTTCGCCTGCACCTGCCGCGCGCGCTCGATGGCCTGCTCGGCGTCCAGGCCCACGACATTGGAGGCCGGCTGCCGCACCGCCCGGTCGCCGTAGGGCTCGGGGACGCGCGGGGTGTCGATGACGCCAACGAGGGTTTCGCCGATGGTGGCGGAGCAGTACGGGGCGTACTCGGCGGCGTAGCCGCCCTCCTGGGTCACGACCAGCTTGCCCTCACAGCAAGCATCGGCGATCCCCAGCATCGCCTCACACATGGCGCGGTAGCCGCCCGTGGTGACCGACATCCGGGCCAGGGGATCGAAGACGCTGGCGTCTTGCCCGGCGGAGACAATCACCAGGTCCGGGTTGAACTGCGTGGCGATCGGGACGACCAGTTGCTCGAACACCGCCGCGTACGCCGCGTTGCCAGCGCCAGCCGGGAGCGGGATGTTCACGGTGAAGCCTGTGCCCGCATCCACGCCCACCTGGTCCACCGCGCCCCACCCCGCCGGGTAGAGATCGTCCTGGTGCAGGGAGATGAAGAGCACAGAGGGATCCGACCAGAAGGCCGCCTGGGTGCCATTGCCATGGTGCACGTCCCAATCGAGGATCAGCACCTTTTCCACGCCGTGGCTCCGCTGGGCGAGCTTCGCGGCGATGACCGCGTTGCTGAAGACGCAGTAGCCCATGCCCTGGTCCGCCATGGCGTGATGTCCCGGCGGGCGCACCAGCGCGTAGGCAACATCGACATCGCCCTGGAGCACCGCGTCGACCGCCGCGATGGTGCCGCCGGCGGCCAGGCGCGCCACGCGGTCCCCGCCCTGCCCCATCGGCGCGCCCGCTCCGCTGTCACCGCCGTAACCATCGGAGAGGGTCTTCACGCGGGCCAGGTGCTCGGGGGTGTGATAGGTCAGCAACTGCTCGTCAGTCGCGACAACCGGCTCGATGCGCACCATCTGGTCGGTGACGCCGTAGAGGTCCAGCAGGTGCTTGGCGCGGCCGACCAGGGCTGGTTTGGAGACATGCGGGACCGGCTCGGCGTAGGGATACGGCGTCTTTTCACCGTAGAGATTGAGGCCGGTGTTGTGGGTGAGGTAGCGATCATCGAACACCAGCCCAACCCTGCGCGCAGCCGCCACGTTCATCCCCCTGCCTGATTGTCTGTCAATGAGGTGCGGCCTAGAGCGGCCCAACCGCGAGGCCCATGCCGTCCAGGACATTCCAGTACGTCATGAAGGTGCCCCAGTCATAGTAGTGCTTGGTGCCGTGGGCAGGATCAGAAACCATCACGCCGCCGCTGTCGTAGCCGTAGACCACGACCACATGCATTCCGGTGGCCAGCTTGTACGGCGTGCCGTCCGCCGTCCACTCGTAGAACCCGGTGTCTCCCCAGAGGCCGAGCCAGACGATGACCGGGCTGCCGGCGTCGATGCGGCTGGTGAGCGCGGAGGCATCGCCCTGGGCGTAAAACTCATCAGCCCAGAACCCGAAGTTGCGAATGGCGGGCGCGAGGGCGCTGGCGTAGACACCGTAGTCATCGGTGTTCCCCCACCAGCCGGTGATGTTGCCCCGGTAGCCCCAGTGCGGGTTTTCTGACCAGCCGACCATCCCGTCGAGGTCGTATTCGTTGACCCAGACGCCATAGGCGGCCATGGCAATGACGGCCGCGGCGTATTCACAGGAGAGATTCCGCTGCTGCATATAGGTGGGAACCCAGAGACTGGTCCCATCTTCCTGGTACAGCGTCTCCTGGCGAGCCAGCGCTCCCTCCGGAACCGCCTGGGAGGCGGCAGCCGCCGGCCCCACAGAACCCCCGATGATCATGACAGAGACAACCAGGCTTGCCAGCACTGTGGCGGGTTGCCGCACCTCGTCCCCCCCCTCTTCATGCCTTCCAGCATGACCACACGCCCGCAGGGCAACGCGGTTCCTTCCGCTCCTGATCCTACCATAGGGGGTTTCCCAGACCGGATCGCCAGAAGCGTGACTTCCGTTACACGGGACACAATTCAGGACCGGCAGTGGTTGCATTTCGCCACATGCCAGGAGCGTCCATCGGTTAGCAGTCTCAAGAGCAGACTGCCAGAAATGGCTTGACGCTGCGGATATTGTCAATGTATCGTCGCGTGGTGGCGCAGGGCTGGTCCCAGACCATCGTGCTCGCGTATTCGGAACCAGGGGATTGGGATCACGCCGCCAGCAACCCCACACATAGGCTACTGTTCCGCCTCCAGGCGGTCTTCTTGGGATAACGCATGCCTCAGGACACCATGAGCGAAAAACGCGACTACTACGAGGTTCTTCAAGTCTCGCGGACATCTTCCGGCGAGGAGATTCGTCGCGCCTACCGCAAGATGGCCCGGCAGTATCACCCCGATCTCAACAACGCCGACGAGGCCGAAGAGCGCTTCAAGGAGGTCAACGAAGCTTACGAGGTCCTCTCCGACACCAACCGCCGCGCCCACTATGACCGCTTCGGTCACAGCGCCAATGGCTTCCCGGGCGGGTTTGGCGGTGGCGCCGCTGATCCGTTCGGTTTCGGCGGAGCGGCGGGTTCGCCGTTCGCGGACATCTTCGAGACCTTCTTTGGTGGAGCCGCGCCGGGCCGTCGCCAGCGCGGGCCGTCGCGCGGGGCGGATATCCAGGTCGGCCTGACCATCTCGTTCGAGGAAGCGATCTTCGGGACGGAGAAGGATATCGAGATCTCGCGCCTGGAAACGTGCGAGACCTGCGACGGCAGCCGGATGCGAGGCGGCATCACGCCTCCCACCTGCTCGGTCTGCGGCGGCAGCGGCCAGGTGCGCCGCGCGCAGCAGACCATCCTTGGTCAGTTCATGACCACCACTCCGTGCACCGCCTGCGGCGGCGAGGGCGTCAGCATCACGGACCCCTGCCCGGACTGCCGGGGCCATGGCCGCATCTCCCGCACCCGCAGCATCACGGTCGCGGTGCCAGCCGGCATCGATGACAACTCCTCCCTGCGCCTGACCGGCCAGGGGGAGGCCAGCCCGGATGGCGGGCCCTCGGGCAACGTCTACGTCCGCATCGATGTCGCGCCGCACGAACTGTTCACGCGCCGGGACCGCAACATCCTGCACACCATTCGCGTCAATGTGGCGCAGGCGGCGCTTGGTGATGAACTGGAAGTGGAAACCATTGACGGCGCGGTCGCCTTCCGCTTGCCGGAGGGCACCCAGGGCGGGCAGCAGTTCCGCATGAAGGGCCGCGGCGCGCCATCGATCGGCAGCAAGGACCGTGGCGACCAGATCCTGACCGTGAACGTGGTCACGCCGAAGAAACTCACACCCGAGCAGCGGGAACTCTTCGCGCAACTGGCGGACTCCCTGGAGTCTGAGCAGCCCCGGGTGGAAGAAGAGAAGAGCTTCTTCTCCCGCGTGAAGGACGCGCTGCGCGCCTGATCTCCGGCGTTTCCAGGGCAACTGAACGGGGGCAGCGATTACTGACGCTGCCCCCGTTTTCGTTTCCGCAACCTCATGCCGCGCCACTTCCCCGCACGGCACCGCGCCTCTGGATGTAGGTCAGGCCACAAGACGCCGGGAACCAGACCATCCCTGGGGCCGTCGTCCCTGCACATCCCTGCCTGCATCCGCTACCTACGGCCCTCCCGGGCCCGCGGTAGCGTGCGGCTTGCGTGCGGCGCGCAGAGCTGGCCGGCAGGACCCGGAGGAGGAGCCGAGGAGCCATGGAAAACTCCCGTTTCGACCAGTTGACCAGCGAGCTATCTCAGCGCATCGAGCGCCGCCGCCTGGCTCTGGGAGCCGGCGCGGGCCTGGCGGCGCTCTTCGCCACGGGGTTTCCCTCAGTCATCGAGGCTGGCAAGAACAAGAAGAAAAAGCGCAAGAAGCGAAAGAAGAAAAAGAAGAAGGGCATGTGCACCTCTGCCTACGGGCAGAAGCTGCGCTGCAAGCCGGATCAGTGCTGTGACCCTGGCACCTCCACCATCGCGGCGTGCACGGAAATCGGGTTCCCCACCTGCTGCGCCAGTTCCGGCCTGGCGCATCCGCTGGGGTCGACCTGCTGCACCAGTTACTACCACGGCAAAGAGGGCATCTGCTCAACGGACTTCCCGGTGTGTTGTAGCAGCAACGTGGGTGCTGGCTGCTGCTCCGCAGCCTTCCCCGTCTGCTGCGACACCAGGATCATCGATGCGTGCTGTCCAGGCGACTACCCGGTGTGCTGCTCCCGGTACTGCTGCCCCGCCGGTGACACGTGCACTCCCGACGGGAGTTGCGCGAGCCTGGTCGGCAAGGCGGGCCTCACCGCCGCGCCCACCCCACAACGCCGGCGCCAACCTGTAGGCAGGTTGGCCGCTACCCAGGCGTTCGCTGAGCCAGCCGGGTAAATTCGTCGAGGTCTTATGTGCAGGGCCGCGCGTGTGCACGGCCCTGCGCCGGAGCCTCCAGCACGCCGGTCGCGGCGCCTACACCGCCGCACTGCGCACTCTCTCAGCATGTCTCTCCGAACCCGAAAGCGGCGGCCGCCCGCCAATCCCTCTTGCCTGCTGAGGGGCAACTCACAAGACCAGCCACCACGGCTGCTATACTCGCGACAGCCGGGCAGGCGCTTCTTCGTGCTGCCGCATGGGGATCTGTCCACGCTAATGGCGGGTGGTGAAATGGTATCACAAGGGTCTTTGGAACCTTTGTTTCAGGTTCGAATCCTGGCCCGCCAGCCCTCCTCATTTCTGCTCGCCAGCACTACCAGAGTTTGCCGCTTCCGTGCCTGATGCCCCACCTGCCGCTGCCCCAGCGACCGCACTGATTGTGCTGGCGGCTGGCAAGGGCACCCGCATGAAATCCACCCTGCCCAAACCCCTGCACCCTGTGGCCGGCGTGCCGATGGTGCAGCGCGTCCTGCGCGCGGGGATGGGCGCTGATCCAGACGTGGTGGCCATCGTGGTGAGCCCGGAAACCGCCGGAATCGTGTCCGCGCTGGACACTGACATTCCGGTGGCGCCCGTCATGCAGGACCCACCGCGTGGCACGGGCGAGGCCGCGCGCCTCGCGCTGGAGGCCCTGCCGGATGCGGCACGTGCCGTCGTGCTCTTCAGTGACAATCCGCTCCTGGAAGCGCAGCACATGCGAGAACTGGTGCAACGCGCAACCGAGACCGGCGCGCTGGTCACGATGCTCACGGCGAACGTCCAGGACGCTGCCCACTACGGCCGCATCGTGCGCGATGCCGAAGGTCACCCGGTGGCAGTGGTCGAGAAGAAGGATGATGACCCCGCTCTGCGCACCGGCCAGGAGGTTGAGATCAACTCCGGCATCATGGTGCTTGACGCCGCCTGGGCGCGACGCACCCTGCAGGCGCTGCCGCCAAACCCGGTCTCCGGCGAGTACTACCTGACCGATCTCATTGCGGCCGCCGTCGCGGCGCGGTCAAACGATGCGCGTTGGCCCGTCGCAACCGTCACGGCGCCCATCACGGCGGCGCTCGGGGTGAACGACCGCGTGGAGCTTGCCGAGGCCGAAGAGCTGGCCTGGGCGCGCAACCGGGAGCGCGCCATGCGCGCCGGGGTGACCATGCGCCTCCCGGAAACGATCATCATGGACGATGACGTTGAGATTGGACCGGATAGCGTCATCCTGCCAAACACCATGCTCCTCGGGCGCACCCACATTGGCAGTGGCGCCGTCATCGGGCCCGGTGCAGTGATCACGGATTCCACCCTGGGAAATGGTGTGGTCGTGCGCAATTCGACCCTGACCGATGTCGAGGTTGGCGACGGCAGCGATGTGGGGCCGTACGCGCACTTGCGCGGCGGCGCGCGGGTGGCCGGTGGCGTCCACATCGGGAACTTCGCGGAGATCAAGAACAGCGACCTGGCCAGCGGTGTGAAGGTCGGGCACTTCAGCTACCTTGGCGACGCCCGGATTGGCGCGGAGACCAATGTCGGCGCGGGCACGATTACCGCGAACTTCGATGGCGTCCACAAGCACCGCACCGAAATCGGCGAGCGCGTCTTCCTGGGCAGCGACACCATCCTGCGCGCGCCCATCCGGCTGGGAGACGACGCCCGCACGGGCGCTGGATCGGTGGTAACCAAAGACGTGGAGCCGGGTGCGACGGTGGTCGGCGTACCGGCACGGCAGATTCGCAGGAAACCCACGGCAGAAACACACGGCGAGGAGGGTTGATTGGACGGGCGGCTCCAGGTGTTCTCGGGAAGCGCGCACCCTGCGCTGGCGGCACAGATCATGCGCGAACTGGAAGCGCCCCTCGGGCGGGCAGTCATAGGCTCGTGGCGCAATGGGGAGACCCGGGTCAAGCTGGAAGAGAACGTGCGTGGCTCGGATGTCTTCGTCATCCAGTCCATGAGTGATCCCGTCAACCATCACCTGATGGAGCTGCTCCTCATCATCGATGCCCTGCGCCGGGCCTCGGCGGCGCGCATTACGGCGGTGATCCCCTACTTCGCGTACGCCAAGCAGGAGAAGAAGACCTCCGGCCGCGAGCCGATCTCCGCCAAGTTGGTGGCGAACCTGCTCACCACCGCCGGGGCAGACCGTATCCTGACCATGGACCTGCATTCCCCCGCCATCGAAGGCTTTTTCGATATCCCGGTCGATCATCTGCGCGCCGCGCCAATCCTCTCCCGCCACATCAACCGCCTGAAGCTCGATGACCTGGTCATCGTCAGCCCGGATGCCGGTGGCGTGGCGCGGGCGGAAGACCTGCGCGGGCGGACCGGTGGCTCACTCGCCATCATCTCCAAGCGGCACCCGGGACCAGATGTGACCGAGGCCCTGGAGATGGTTGGCGATGTCAGCGGGAAGCCGGCCGTCATTGTCGATGACATGATCTCAACCGCCGGGACGTTGGTCGTGGCGGCCGAATTGCTGCGACAGCGCGGCGCAGGCGAGGTCCTGTCGGCCGCCACGCACGGTATCTTCGCCCACGACGCCCTGGGGTTGATCGACCGGTCGCCCATCGAGCGGCTCTACGTGACAGACACCGTGCCCCTGCCACAGGACGGCCCCACCGGGAAGATCGAGGTCGTGTCCGTGGCGCCGCTGCTGGCGGAAGCCATTACACGCATTCACAAGGACCTCAGCATCAGCGCCTTATTCACCTGATCGGGAGGCACCGCGCCCGTGAGCGCTACAAGTTGGACTCTGGCCGCCGTCGCGCTCATCAGCTTGCTGCTGATGACCGTGGCCGCCGTGGTCGAAGGCAGCGCCGGGATGCTTACCCGGGAACGCCTCCGGCAATCGCCGCACCCGCGCGAGCGCACCCTGCACGCGTTCCTGGATCCCCGGCGCTCCCTCGTTGCGGCGCTCCACCTGGCGCAGGTGGTTGCGGTCGTGGTCGCGGCGAGCGCGCTCACGGTGATGACCCTGGGTGAGCCCTGGGTGAACCCGGCCGTGGTGATCATCGATATCCTCGCGGTGGTGTTGGTCATCGTCGGCCAGACCTTGCCGCGAGCCCTGTTGCGGACGCACCCGGAGATGAGCGCTGGCGCCCTGCTCACGTTCGCGCGGGTGGTCGCGGTGCTGGTCAAGCCGCTCGAGGCGCTGGGAGATCTCTCGAATGACATCCTGACGCGGCTGCTGGGTGGCGAAAAAACCGACCTCACCCCGGCGGGCGCGGAGGAAGAGCTGCTGCTGCTCAGCCTGGAAGCCGCGGAGGACGATGCCATCGAGCCCGAGGAGCGGGCGATGATCGACAACGTCCTGCAACTGGAAGAGACGATGGCGCGGGACATCATGGTGCCGCGCATGGACATCGACGCGGTTGCCGAGGACGCCTCGCCCCGTGAGATCGTGCGCACCATCACCACCAACGGGCACTCGCGCATTCCCGTATACAGCGATTCGATCGACCATATTGTCGGGGTGCTCTACGCCAAGGACCTCCTCCCGTTTGTGATTGGCTCCACGCGCTCCCTGCCGATCAAGGCGCTGGTGCGCCCGCCGTACTACGTGCCCGAAACCAAGCGCATCGACCAGTTGCTGACCGAGTTGCGCCGCAACCGCGTACACGTCGCTATCGTGGTCGATGAATACGGTGGTACGGCCGGGTTGGTCACTATCGAGGACATCCTGGAAGAGATCGTCGGCGAGATCGACGACGAGCACGATGCGCCAACCATGATGATCGAGCAGATCAGCGACGACGAGTTCATCGTCGATGGCCGGGCTGCGATCGAGGAGGTCGAGGAAGCGCTCCAGATGGAACTCGCGGGCGAGGACGACTCGTTCACCACCGCTGCCGGTTTCGTACATGA
>JALYWD010000380.1 GCA_030852885.1 Chloroflexota bacterium
GCATCGGGACTACTGGTAATGGTCTGGCAGCCATGAAGAGCCATGGCGTTCCTTGCATAGCAACGTGCACGTTGGCGGATGCCGTACACGATTGCTGATGGCGCGACAAGCGGCAATCAGGCACGAAAGACTGTCCCTCCAGTCCAGTTGAGAGTGACGGGAGTGCAATCATTCCCGGCGGTGTATGTTGCCCCCACAGTCGTGGCTAGAGCGAGGTCACGCCAGCGTCCGGGGCGTATCAAAGCTCTCACACTGGCGTCTCATTCCGCGCCCTGGGCCGCAGGCTTCGCCCCTTGCGACGTTGATTTCGCCTCGTCTGGCGACGGTGAATCTCTCCTGGCCCCGGTTCTCACGTCTCGTTGGCGCAGTGGCAGCACGGTCCGTGCCTGGGTGGTGAGTGAGGGCTGCAGGGCGCGAATCTCCCGCAACGAAGAGCCGACGAGGGGTGATGCCGGCTGGAGATGCTTGGAGGTGAGGATGCGTTGCGCGTGATAAATGCCGTGGTTGCCGGAGATGGTGTAGGCCACGCAGACGGCAATGCCGAACAGGATCACCGCGCTGCTGCCAAAGCCGAAAATCTCGATGCCCATGATGATGCAGGCCAGGGGGGTGTTGGCTGCCGCCGCGAAAACCGCCACAAAGCCCAGGGCCGCCAGCGTGTCGGCAGGTAACCCGAGCGGGCCGGATAAGGTGACGCCAAGGGTGGCGCCAATCACGAACAGGGGCGTGACCTCGCCGCCCTTGAAGCCGACGCCGAGCGTGACGGCGGTCAGGATGAGCTTGAACAGGAACGCGAACGTGGGAATCTGGCTGCCGTTGAAGGCATCGGCCAGTAAAGTCAGGCTCAGTCCGTTGTAGGCGCGGGTGCCCAGGGCCAGGGTGATGGCGATAACCAGGAAGCCGCCGAGGAAGGCGCGCAGCATGGGGTTAGGCACCAGCCGCCGTGCCGTGTGCTCGATGGCGGCGGTGCTTTCGGCGAAGAGCAGGCTGGCCAGCCCGAACGCAACCCCGGCGACGGCCACGACCACCAGGGTGCGCAGCGAGAGCTCAGGGAAACCGGACGCGACCGGGTAGATGCCGTGGTGGACGTGCAGCGCGTCGCGCACCACCAGGTCAGCGACTGCCGCCGAGATGAGACAGGGGATGAGCGCTTCGTAGCGGAGACCGCCGATGGCCAGCACTTCCATGCCGAAGACCGCGCCAGCGAGTGGAGTACCAAAGACGCCGGAGAACCCGCCGCTGATGCCGCACATCAGCATGATGCGCAGATGCGCCGACGAGACACGCAGGGTGCGAGCCAGCCATCCAGCAATTGCCCCGCCCATCTGGACGGCGGTGCCTTCACGCCCGGCCGAGCCGCCGAACAGGTGCGTGAGAATGGTGGCGACCAGGACCAGCGGCATCATGCGCAGCGGCACCCGGTTCACCTCGTCGGCCGCGTGAATCTGGTCGAGCAGGAGGTTGTTGCCGCCCGCCGCCGACTTGCCGAACCCGGCGTAGGCCCAGGCGATGCCGACGCCTGCCACGGGAAGCAGGTAAAGCAGCCAGGGGTTATCGGTCTGGGCGGCGGTCGCGATGTCGAGCAGGATCAGGAAGACGGCGCTGGCGAAGCCGCTCGCTGCGCCAATACCTACGGCCAACACCGAGCAGGAAAGCAACAACCGGCGGTCTGGTGGGAACACAAAAGCCGCTCCTGGCAAGCCGGAGCGGCTTTTCTGGGCAGACTCCGGCACGGACATGCAGGAGTCATCAACGCCCATGAGCGTGGTTACGGCGAACCCCATCGCCTGATCAGGTTGTGGGCGTGATATTACGGAGAGACCGAGCCCTCCGTCAACGGCACATCCCCGTATTTCGCGACTGCATCCGGGTTGAGCCGGATGCCTAGTCCCGGCACATCCGGGATGGGCAGCATGCCGTCGGCATCGAGGCGCCAGGGCTCGGCGACGATCTCATCAACGTACGGCGAGCCGTCGATGTACTCCACCAGGTCGGTGGCTGGGAAGGCGGAGGCCAGGTGGAGATCGGCGGCGAGCCCAATGGCCGTGTTCCAGCCGTGCGGGATGAAGCGCACGCCATGTTCCTGCGCCATCCAGCCGATGCGTCGCTCCTCGGAGATGCCGCCGACCTTGGTGACATCCGGCTGCACGATGTCGAACGCGCCGGCGGTCAGGAACGGGGTGAACGCCTGGCGGCGGGTCAGTACCTCGCCGCCGGAGATCGGTAGCGGGGCCCGGCGGCGCAGGGTCACGTAGTCGTCGAGCGCGTCGGGGGAGAGGGCTTCCTCGAACCAGTCGATGTTGTACTCCGCGAGCATGTCAGCCGTGCGCAGCGCCCACTTGAGGCCATTGGTCCAGTAGGCATCGCTGCCGCCGGCATCGACCATGAGTTTGGCGTCTGGCCCTACGGCTTCTCGGGCCGCGCGCACGATCTGCTCGTCCAGTTGCTGGCTGACGCGCCCGAAGGGACCCCAACCGATCTTGAAGGCGCGGAAGCCGCGCGCGGCGATTGCCCGCAGGTGCTCGGCGAGCGGCGCTGGCTGATCCATGAGCAACGAGGCGTAGGGGAGGACGCGCTCCCGGTAGCGTCCGCCCAGCAAGCGTCCCACTGGTTGACCCGTGGCCTGCCCAAGGATGTCCCAGAGCGCGATGTCGATCCCGCTGATGGCGTGGGTGAGACTGCCGCCGCGGCCCAGCCAGAAGGTGTGCTGGTGCAGCTTCTCGCTGACGCGCTCCGGCTCCAGCGCGTTCTCGCCCCGGTACAGCGGCTCCAGGATGGCCAGCGCCGCTCGCACCAGCCCGGCGTTGGTGAAGACGCTGCCGAGACCGGTGAGGCCCTCGTCCGTGCGCACGATGACCAGCGTGTGCACGCTGTCTTCTGGCCGCAGTTCGTTGCTCCAGCCGCCCTCTGGAGTGGCTCCCGTCAAGCCGATGACCTGGATGTCGTGAATGCGCACGCCGTCTGCCCCTGTCTCGAACGAGTGAGGCACGCATCGTCGCACATCGCGCGAGCCGTATGTGAGACTGGCTCGTGACCATGAAGCGTGGACGACACGACAGGGGACACGATGGCAGAGGACGCGACTTCGACGACGAACAGCCTCCCTGAGCCGCAATCTGGAGCGATTGGTGGACCGCAGCAAGGGCCACGCGACGTCGTGCGCCAGCGCCAGAACCCCGACCTGCTGATCCCACCGCGCACCGATTCCGGCACCATGCCGAACCTGCGCTTCTCGTTCGCCGACACCCACGTACGGCTGCAGCCGGGCGGCTGGACAAACGAGGTCACCGAACGCGAATTGCCGATCGCCACGACACTGTCCGGGGTGCAGATGCATCTCAATGGTGGCGAGACGATGACCGGCGTGCGCGAGCTTCACTGGCACAAGGAGAATGAATGGGCGTACATGCTCGCCGGCACGGCGCGCATCACGGCCGTGGACCAGCATGGCGGCAGCTTCGTCGACGATGTCAATGCCGGTGACCTCTGGTTCTTCCCGTCCGGCATTCCGCACTCCATCCAGGCGCACAAGGATGGGTGCGAGTTCCTGCTGGTCTTCGATGATGGGTCGTTCTCGGAGAACGGCACGCTCTTGCTAACGGATCTCCTACGGCACATGCCGCCGGATGTGCTCGCGAAGAACTTCGGTCAGCCGGAATCTGCCCTGGCAGCACTGCCAAAGGAGGATCTGTATATCTTCTGGGCGCCTGCGCCGCAGCCGCTGGAGGAAGCGCTCGTATCGACGGTGGAGCCTATGGCAGAGGCGCCGCAACTCAGCTTGCACATGAGTGAGATCGACCACGCTGCTTCCAGTGGCGGATTCGTCAAGACCGTGGATTCCAGGAGCTTTCCAATCACGACTATTTCTGCCTCCCTCGTCGACGTCGAGCCAGGCGGCATTCGTGAAATCCACTGGCATCCCAATGCCGACGAGTGGCAGTACTACCCCGAGGGCACCGCGCGCATGACGGTGTTCGATACCGGGAATCTGGCGCACGTTCGATTACCGGGCGGGGGATGTCGGCTATGTCCCCAAGGCCATGGGGCACTACGTCGAGAACACGGGCAATACGACGCTGCGCTTTCTGGCGCTCTTCCGCAGCCCGCATTACGAGAATGTCTCATTGACGCAGTGGCTGGCCCTCACCCCGCCTGCCCTGGTCAAGGCGCACCTCAACCTCAGCGACGAGGTGATCGCCAGCTTTGGCAAGGCGCCGCAGCCAGTAGTCGGTGACAAGTCCTGACCAAAGACTGAAATTGAGCCCGCCTTGCAGGCGTGAACGCCTACGCATCTGGAAAGCGGTTAAGCCACTCGAAGCGCTGTTGCCGGCTCAGGAGCGAAAGGGCGACGCGCGCCGAGAGGCCGACCAGCAGGAGCAGGATGACGCCCGAGAGGGCGAGGTCCACGGCGGTCACCAGGGGGAAGTTCTGCGGGGCCAGCACGGCACGCACACCCCAGATCGCGATGATCAGGCCGCCGACGCCCAGGATCAGCGTGGAGAGGGGCTGCGTCAGCACGGTCAGGGCGCTGGAGGAAGCCACCAGCAGGATCAGCATCACACTCAGCGCCATCAGGTACTCGGGGCGGCGGAAAGTGAGATGGAGCACGCTGTCTATGGTGAACGGCCCGGTCTGCGCCTGCACCTGGGCAGGAGTTTCGGGTTTCGGTGGCAACATGACCATTTGAGGAATCTGGTTCTGGATGGTGGCCTGGAATGCCCCGACTGGCGGAGGGGGAGGCGGCGTTGCCTCGCTGTTCGCCGTGTTGGTCGTGGTTGCTGGAGACTGAGGTGCGCCCAGGCCCAGCCAGATCTCATAGCGGTCAAAGGGGTAGCGCACTGACGTGCCCCGGATGGGGAGGGTGATGGTCTGGCTGAAAATCGTTTCATTCGCGCCGAGCACCACGGTGGCGAACGGGGAAAGACCTCGGCGCTGGGAAGCGTCCCGGTCAAGGGAAAGGAACGACAGCCGCACGGCCGCACACTCTCCCGGGCAAGAGCGGTTCCCGGAAATGGCCAGGTTCAGGGCCCCGCTTGCCGGATCGATGGAGATGACCGAGATGTTGAGAAACTGGTTTCCGCCAGGATCGACCAGGTCTGGATCAAGAGGTTCTCCGGTTGAGAGATCATAGTGAGTGGCGCCCCGCTCGGTGGTGAGCGCCACGTACATACTGTGTGCCACGAACGGCAGCATCACGATGCCGGCAATAGCGAGGGCAAGGCTGATAGTCAGGGCTATGCGGTACCAGATGCCGCTTTCGCCGATGGCGAGTCTGGTTGCGCTGTCCGACACGTAATGCTCCCGCGGGTGCTCGTCGCTGTCTTGTGAGGGAGGCGCGAATCCCCGCGCTACCATTGCTGGAGCGCGCGGGAGGCCCGCTTCGGCGACTCAGATCAGGAGCTTGCAGGAATGAAACCACGTTCGGCGTTGGCACAGGCGCTGCCGCGCTCCGGTATCCGCGAGGTGATGGACCTGGCGCGGCAGATGGACGATGTCATCGTCCTGGTGGTCGGGGAGCCGAGCTTCAATACCCCACCGCACATCATCGACGCTGCTGCCCAGGCCGCCCACGGCGGGACGACCAAGTACACACCGAACGCAGGTCTGCCCGGGCTGCGGGCGGCTGTGGCGGAGCGCTACACCCGCAAGTTCGGGCGCGAGGTCACTCCCGGCGAGGTGCTGGTCACCGCCGGGGCGGTGAACGCCCTGGCGGCGATCGTGGCCGCCATCGCCGAAGAGGGGGACGAGATCCTGATCCCCGATCCCGGCTGGCCAAACTACGTGGCGATGATCGAGCTGGCGCGCGTGGCGCCGGTGCGCTACCGCCTGGAGCCGGAACAGGGCTACAAGCCTGACCTGGCGGCGCTGGAAGCGCAGATCACGCCGCGCACGAAGGCGATCATCATCAACAACCCGTCCAACCCCACCGGCAGCGTGTTTGACGAGGCGACGGTCAGGGGCCTGGTGGAACTGGCGCGCAAGCACGATCTCTGGCTGATCTCGGACGAGGTCTACGAGGATCTCATCTTTGCCGGGGAGCACGTTCCGGCCGCACGCTTCGACAGCGAGCGCGTTATCACCATCTCCGGCGTCTCCAAGAGCTACGCCATGACCGGCTGGCGCATCGGCTGGGCCATTACCAACCCGGAGTTGGTCGCGCTGTGCGGGAAGATCCAGGAGGCGCTCGTCTCCTGCCCGTCCGCGCCGTCACAGGCTGCCGCCGAGGCCGCCGTGCGCGGGTCGCAGGAGATGGTGGAGGAGATGCGCGTCGCTTACCAGCGGCGGCGCGACCTGGTGCGCGATATCTTCCTGCCGCTGGGCATGCTGCCCGCCGTGCCGGAGGGCGCCTTCTACGCGCTGGTTGATCTGCGCGCTGCCGGAATCCCGAGCCGTGACCTCTCCCGCATGTTGCTGGAAGAAGAGCACGTGGCCGCCGCGCCCGGCTCCACCTTTGGCGATGTGGCCGAGGGGATGCTGCGCATCTCCCTGGCGACCGCGGACGATGAGCTGCGCGAGGGATGCGAGCGCATCGTGCGCTTCGCGCGGCGACACGGCGCGCTGGCGCCTGAGTTGGAGCCAGCAACCGCGGGCGCGACGGCCTGAGACCTGAGACGATACTGACGACGGAAGAACGCTGGCGTGGGTACGCCGGCAGATGAGATCTCGCAGGGGAGTGCAGAGCGCATGTATTTGCTGACGTTCCACGATGGTGACGCCCTGAAGCTGGGTGTCCGCACGGACAAGGGCGTAGTGGATGTGGCGGCGGCGCAGGCCGCGCTCGGAACTGGTGACGCCGCTGCGCCAGAGAGCATGGATTCCCTGCTGGCGGGAGGCGCCAGCGCACAGGCAGCGCTGCAGGCGTTGGTGGAGCGAGCTGACGCCGCGAGCGGTGGCGACTGGTTGCTGGACGAGGCGAGCCTGACCCTGGGGCCAGCGGTGCCGAACCCGGGCAAGATCATCTGCGTCGGCCTCAACTACCGCAAGCACGCTGAGGAATCGGGCATGGCGATCCCGACCTCACCGGTGCTCTTTTCCAAGTTCAACAACTCGCTGGCGGCTGCCAACGAAGACGTGCCGCTGCGCGCTGCCGCGACGGAGTACGACTACGAGGTCGAGCTTGGGGTGATCATTGGTCAGACCGCCAGCGATGTCTCCGAGGAGGACGCGCTGGGCGTTGTCTTTGGGTATGCAACCGCCAACGATCTCTCGGCGCGCGATCTGCAAACGCGGACGACGCAGTGGCTACTCGGCAAGACGCTGGATAAGTCCCTCCCCATTGGCCCCTACCTGGTGACGGCGGACGAGGTTCCCGATCCCCAGGCATTGCAGATCCGCACCTGGCACAACGGCACACTGCGCCAGGATTCCAACACGGCGGACATGATCTTCAATGTGGCTGAGCTGATCGCGTATATCACGAAACACTTCACGCTGGAAGCAGGTGATGTGATCGTGACCGGCACGCCGGCTGGCGTGATCCTGGGCCTGCCGGAGAAGAACTGGATCGTGGCCGGTGACGTGGTCGAGGTCGAGGTCGAGGGCCTCGGCAAGCTGCGCAACCGGTTGGTGAGCGCGTAGGCAAAGGGACCACGCACGGGTAGACAAGAGACGGGCAGTGCCGCTGGCGCTGCCCGTCTTGCTGCGAATCGAAGCTGACTATGCCGTGGGCGTGGCGATTGGCGTGCCCATATCCCCACCCGCGTTCATGACGTACATCTCGAACCAGGCGGTGACATCGCCCCAGGCCGCCAGGGACTGCTCCTCGTTGTAGCGAGGGCCGGTGTCGTTGTTGAAGGCGTGCTGCGTGTCCGGGTAGACCTTGATTTCGAAGGTGACGCCGGCCGCTTCCAGCGCCGCGATCAAATCCTCCCTGCCTTCGTTGGCGAAGTCATCCGGGTCGTCCGAGTAAATGCCAATCACCGCGGCCTCGATGTTCGGGACGGCATCGAGGGGTGGTGGTGGACCATAGTACGGCGCTGCGCCTTTGAGCTCTGGCATTTGCGTGGCGCAGCGCCAGGTGATGCCCCCGCCGAAGCAGAAGCCGGTCATGGCCAGGCGGTTGGTGTCAGCTTCGGCGACGCTGCCGTAGTAGGCGGCGGCCGCCTTGAAGTCGTCCACATGCCGTTGGGCATCAGCTTGCTGCGTGAGCAGGGCCGGAATCTCCGCCGGGTCCGCGATGTTGGCGGTGCCACCCTCACGGCTGAGCAGGTCTACAGCGGCCGCGAGATAGCCCTCCACCGCCCAGCGGCGGGCAACGTCCCGGATGTGCGGGGTAAGACCACGATTCTCGTGGCAGATGAGCACGACCGGCAAGGGACCATCGTGCTCGGCGGGCATCGCCTGGTAGGCCGTGATGTCCGCGCCGTCAGCGCCCGGGAAGGTGATGTCGCCCCCAGCAACCCGGGGATCATCCTCGGCCACACTGATTGGGCTGCGTGGCTCGGTCGGCGTTGGCGCGGGTGGCGGCGTGGCATCCTGGGCGCTGGCCGGCCTGACGCCGAGTTGCGTGAGGATCGTCGCGGTGGCTGCGACACCGCCCATGATGTGCAGTACGCGCCGCATCATGTCCCGCCGGGACATGATGCCATCTACATAGTCGTCGACGAATTCGTGAACGAGGTAGTTCTCGAACTGGGTCAGTTCACGCACGACGCACATCCTCCCATTGCCCGGCAACGACAACAGGGGCCGCCGTGGCCAATCAGGTCGCTGCGGCCCCTTCTCTAAACGTTACGTTAGCGGGCGCTGATGCGGACGTACCTCGGCGACCTTCGTTCAGTAGCGTAAGCAACGAGTCTCGGTCGTCTTCTCCCAGTGTGAGCCCCTGCGCCGACCAGAATGCGCCGGCTCGCGCGCTGGCGATCCCCTCCCGCTCGGCCAGGGCGGGCCGCCACTCTCGGCGGCTGGCGAGCCCGGCCTCCCGTGCTTCCGCCAGGAATGCGATCACGCGCTCTGCCTCGTCTGGCGCGATATCGCGCGGCAGCAGCAGGAGGTGGCTGGCGACGAACTGGTTGTGGAGGATGTACCAGGCGCGGACCAGGTCCTCGCTGAGACCGCCCTCCGGCTCGCGCAGCGCCTCCGCGCCCTCCACGATCACGACTTCGGCCCGGGCAGCGGCGGGATCATTGCCGGCCCGCACCCAACTGGTGGCCTCGATGCCATAGAAGCCGTGCAGGAGGGCCCGGGCGAGCCACTCGGCCAGCAGACCCGTGTCCAGTAACCGCACTGGCGTGGCCTCGATCTCGTCTGGGCGGACAGGCACGCGCATGGCAACGGCGCCCGTGTCCTGCGCGATGACCGCAATGTCGGGCGC
>JALYWD010000385.1 GCA_030852885.1 Chloroflexota bacterium
CTTCGCCTGCGGGCTCAGGATGACAGATGAAGATGGACGGCGCCATCGAGGCCATCTACATGCCGCCCTCCTCATCTCGTGGCAGAGTGATGACTCCCGGCTCATCAGGAAGATTCGCGTTCCAGGGCGCCAGGCGCACCGCACGCTCGATGCGCCCGGCCAGTTCATCGCGCGCCCGCCCTACGCCAGCCAGTGCCGTGGTATCGAAGACCACGCGCTCCCAAATGGGATGCGCGAGATCGGGCCCGTTCAACTGCGGCAGGTGCAACCCCTCCAGGCGCTCACGCAGATCGCCCAATGAGCGGGCCACCGTGCGCTGCAACTCCTGCAGCTCGCGCACTTCCAGGCGGGCAGCTTCCCGCGCGACGGCTCCGCGCTGGCCCAGCACGCGCAGGCGGCGGGCCCGGTCATCAAGTAGACGGCGCGGTCCGACGCTGCCGAGTTCGACCAGGGCGGCGGTCACCGCGTTGCCAAGGAGGCGCGCGGCCTGTTCGGGGTCAGCGTGGGCGGCTGGCGATGGCTCCGGGATGAGGACGTCCGCGAACCCGAGCTGCTGGCACTCGAAGGCGGTCAGGGCGCGGGGTGCGGTCTGCGGCCCGGGGGCAGGGCGCTCGCCGCGCTCCGCCGAAGCAATCGCGGCGACCGCGTGCTCCTGCATCAGCACGCGGTCCCCAGCCGCAAAGGCTGCCGCTGCCACCCCGGCAGCCTCGCCCGTAATGACGGTGATCACCGGCACCGGGAGGACCCCGAGCAGCCCAATCAGGCTGGAGAGCGCAGCGCTCGTCTGCGCCGGAGCGCGGTCTGCCACCTGGGCAGGAGCATCCAGGAACACCAGCACCGGCAGTTCCAGGTGACCCGCCAGGCGCAGAGTCCGCGCGGCCTTCCGCCAGGCAGCGGCATCGGCTGGGCCATCACCAGTCAGCGCGACCACGGCGACGGACGCGCCAGCCAGACAGCCGAGACCAGCCAGCACGCCAGGGGCATCTGCACCGGTGCGGTCGCCGTGCAGCTCCACCCAGTCGCTGACCAGCCGCGCCACGTACGCGCGGGCGCCGGGCCGGGCTGGATGATGCGTCAGCCGCACCTCTTCCCAGCCCGCGGCGCGCGGCCGGGGGATGTCCGTGGCAGAGGTGGCCAATACGGTTTCACCGTAGATGGGGCGGAACGCGCCGCGACCGGCAAAGACGCCGAGCAGCCGGGTGAGGGTCTGGCGCAGATCCGGACGGCTGACGATGCCATCGATCATACCGCCGGCGAGCAGGGATTCTGCGTTCTCGGCATCATCGACCGACCGGCCGCCCAGGCTTACCCGTGCCCCAGGCTCGGCCAGGATGATGTCCGCCTGGTCCGCCAGTGCCGACCAGACCGCGCCGGTGGCCGGGTGCGCCAGCACGCTGACGAAGGGCACGCCGCTGCGGTGCATCTGCGCGGCAGCCGCCGCGAACTTCGGCGCCTGGAGCAGGCCGAGCATCCCATCCTGCGAACGCGCGCCGCCGGCGGTGCAGATGGCCACCAGCGGGACACGGCGCTGGGCGGCAGCCTCCATCGCCAGCAGGATCTTCTCCCCTGCTACCGGACCAATGCTTGATCCAAGAAACGCGTGATCGAGCACGATCAGCACGGCGGCGTGCCCACCAATCGTGCCGGCGCCAGTGAGCACCGCCTCGCTGACGCCACTGCCCGAGAGGCCGCCGCGCTCAGCGGCTTCCGCCACGCGATCGCCGCGAGTGTCATCCCGTCGGGTGTCATCTCGACGCAGGAGAGATCTCGTTCCCTCCAGCCGATCCGGCACGGGCAGCAAGTCCCGGAAGACCAGCGGCTCCAGAGAAACAAGCGCCGCGTTCGTTTCATGGAAGCTGCCGTCGTCCACCAACAGGCGCAGGCGCTCCCGCGCCGGGAGCGGGAAATGGCGCTGGCAGTTGCCGCAGATGCCGTACGTCTCGAAGCTGGAGGAACCGCTCAACTCTGCGCCGCACGCCGGGCAGGCGAGGATATCCTCCAGGAAGCTGCTTTCAAATTCAGGGAGTGGCGAGTTCGCGTCATGCGGAGCGCGAGCACCAGGGGAACTGGCCATAGGGGCACTCCTTTCGCTGGACGGGCGTCAAATAGCGGGCGCGCCCACGAGAGGTCTGGCCGCATCCTACGCGCCGGGCCGCGGGGCGTCAAACTGGCGGGGGATGGCTAGTGAACCACCCCGAGGCGCCGCT
>JALYWD010000233.1 GCA_030852885.1 Chloroflexota bacterium
TGCGGTCGCCCAGGTCCGAAAAGTGCTCCCGCGCCTGGCCGAAGAGGGATTCGGCCTCGTCCCAGTCGCCCAGGTGCTGGGTGGCATGTCCCAGGTTCAGGAGTTCCGCCGCTTCAGCCGGGCCATCTCCCAACTCGCGAAACACGCGCAGCGCCTCCTGGTGACAGTGGCGGGCGACCGCGGCGTCGCCGGTCATGAGCGACATCAGGCCAAGGTTCGCCAGGATGGCGGCCTCGCTGCGCGGGTCGCCTAGCGCCCGGAAGGCCAGGACGCTTTCATTCAGCAGGTCCGCGGCTCGCGCGTACTCGGCCAATGACATCGCGACCTGCCCCAGGTTGGCCAGCGCCACGGCAACGGCACGCTGATCGCCAATGGCGCGGCTGACGTGCAGCGCCTCCTCCAGGTACCCGGCCGCCCGCTCGGGGAGCCCTTGCTCATCGGCGACCGCTCCCAGGTTGACCAGCGCACGGGCCGCCAGCGCCGGGTCACCAATCTCCCGCGCGATTTTCAATGCCTCCTGATGCCGGTGGTGCGCGGTCACGAAATCGCCCTGAGCGAACGCCAGCACTCCGTCAGCGTCGAGTGCAGCGCCCCGGTGCGCGGACGCGGCATCTCCCGAGGCGCCGAAGCCCTGTGCCAGCCAGCCGCGGCCTGCACTGAGATGGCCGCGCTGGAGGCAGAAGCGCCAGAGGTTGGTGGCCAGCTTGAGCGCGGAATCGGCATCGCCCTGGTCCAGAAGTGTCACCATCGCGGTCCGCAGGCTCGGGTGCTCCTGCTCCAGCATGGTGAGCGCCGCGCCAGCGTTTTCTGTCGTCAGGAGGGGAGCCTGCTCCGCGGCGAGCGTCTGGAAGTAGCTGGCGTGTCGCGCCCGGATAGACAGCGCACCGGGAGTTTCGTCCAGGAGTTCTCGCGCGTACTCGCGGACCACGGTGAGCATGGCGTAGCGCGGGATGCCGGGATCAGCGTCGATACGACGCAGGAGGTGGGCGTCCAGCAGGTCTTCCAGCACATCGAGGAGGGGGAACATGCCGGGCTCTGCACTCGCTATCTCGGAGTCCGCGATGTGCTGGACCGCGGGCAGCGAAAAGCTGTCGGGGAAGCAGGCCAGATGCTGGAACAGCTCCCGGGAGTCAGCCGTCAGGAGATCAACGCTCCAGGCGATTGCCGCCCGCATGGTCTGTTGACGTGCGGGCGCATCGCGCGGCCCACCAACGAGCAGGGGTAGTGGGTGCGCCATGTGAGAGAGCAGGGCCACCGGGGGCAGCACCCGGACACGCGCGGCGGCGAGTTCAATCGCCAGCGGAAGGCCATCCACCCGTTGACAGACTTCGGCAACCGCCCGCAGGTCGTCTGCGGTCGGGCTGAACGCTGGGTCGGCACTGGTGGCGCGCCGCAGGAACAGGCCCACGGCGGGATAGCTGGCAAGCGCGTCATCTGCTGGCGTCTCTGACTCCGGCAGGGCAAGCGGTGCGACGTGATAGACGTGCTCGGCACGCAGCCGCAACCGCTCGCGGCTGGTCACGATGAGCGTGAGACGCGGGCAGGCGCGCAGGAGGTCGGCTACCAAAGGCGCGGCGTCCAGGATTTGCTCGAAGTTGTCGAGCGCCAGCAGCAGGTTGGACTGCCCGATGTGGCCGGCAAGCGACTCCCAGCTTGGATCCGTCTCAGGCTCCGTTGCGCCGAGGGCGCTGGCGAGCGCGCCGAGCAGGAGGTCTGGCTGGGTGACGGCCGCGAGCTCGATCAGGTGGGTCTCGCGGCCGTTGGCCGCCTCGGACATGAGCAGCGCTTCCGCGAGGCGGGTCTTGCCCACTCCGGCCGGTCCCACCAGTGTGACCAGGCGGTGGCGCTCCAGCAGGCGTGTCAGTTCGGCCAGTTCGCGATTACGGCCAATAAGGTCGGCATCGAGCGGCGTTCCGGTTGAGCGAAGGGTGTCAGGAGCTTGTGCCAGCGGTGACGCAGTGAAGAGCGGGGGATGATGCACAGTTGCCTGGGCCAGCGCGCGTATCTCGTCGCGGAGTGCCGATGTCGCGGCGTCAGGTTCGGCATCGAGTTCCTGCGCCAGGAGCGCCGCTAGCGCGTCGTACTGGGCAAGTGCCTGGCGGTATGCGCCAACCCGCGCATAGCGCCGCATCAGGCTGGCATGCGCGGCCTCATCCAGCGGCTCTGCCGCCAGTAACTGCTGCATCGCGGCAATCGCCGCCGCGTCGTCGTTGCGTGCCTCATGCAACTGCGCCAGGCGGGAGAGCAGCGACAGATACGTGATCCGCAGGTCTGTGCGCCGGTGGGCCGCCCACTCTTCGTAGGGGTCTTCCGGCAGCAGGTCGCCTGTGTACAGGGTTGCTGCCGCCTGCGTCAGCGCCGGGTCGTCATCCAGCCAGGCGCGTTGCGCGGACTCGCCGAAGCGCTGGACATCCACCACCACGTCCACCGGGCCGGCCAGTACGACATCGTCCTGCTGCCGGGTGAGGAAACGGCCAGCCGGGGCGCCGGCATATTCCAGGCGTTGGCGGGCGCGGTGCATGGCCACCCGCAGGTTGTTGGCGGCCGGTGCGGCATCCAGATCTGGCCAGAGGGTTTCCATCAGGATTTCGCGGTGCAGGCGGTAATTCGGCTGCAGCGCCAGCAGTTTGACGACAGCCGCGGCACGCCGCTGCTGCCAGGCGCTCGCCGCCACGTCACGCCCGGCGACGCGGACGGCGAAGCCACCGAGGAGCTCGACAGTGAGCGAAGGAGGGGAGGGCATGGTGGTCGCTCCCGTGAGCACCGCGGGTCCGGTGTGGCGCGGTGCGGGTGAGGTGTTCTCAGCGTAGGGAGTGCATCACGACTGGTCAAGTGGACGCGGTAATGGCGCGGTAATGGCCAGCGCTCAGGATGCGTTCAGGTCAGGGGCCAACGCGAACGGTCGCATCGAGGCCCTGAAAAGTCGAAAGGCAAGAACGCGATGTTTGCAGACACGATGGATCAGTCGGTTCGCCGTCATGGAATTGCTCGCCGCACGCTTCTTGGGCGCGCCTCGTTGCTTGCGGCTGCGTCCTGCTTGTCGCTGGGCTTGCCGATGGCGGAACCACTGGTTGCCGCGAAGCCCAACTCCGGGAAACCGCAGTCAGAGAAGAAGACGGAGACAGAGAAGAAGAAAGGTGGCAAGACGGTTACCCGAACATTCTCCTCGCCGAACGCCGTGGTGATCAATGACAACACGACGGCGGATCCCTATCCCGCGACGATCCAGGTCTCTGGCTTCAAGAAGGGCAAGGTCAAGGATGTCAACGTCATCTTGCGCGGGCTCAACCACGATCTCCCGGACAATATCGATGCTGTCCTGATCGCACCGAATGGCGCAGGCACCGTCCTCATGAGTGATTCGGGTGGAGGTACGGACGCCGTAAGTCTGACCCTGACGCTGGATGACGAGGCGGCGGCCGCTCTCCCGGATTTTACAGCGCTCGAGAACGGTGCATTCAAGCCTGCCACTTACGGTGCGGTTGATACGTACCCCTCGCTAGGGACGCCTCCGACATCCGCGAATCTGGCGCTCCTTGACGGCGGCAACCCTAACGGTGAATGGCGCCTGTTCGTCGTTGATGATGCCGCAGCCAATTCTGGCGCGTTCAGCGGCGGGTGGGACCTCGTACTTACCGTCAAGCTCGCCAAGAAGAAGAAAAAGAAGAATCGGCGCGACGAAAAGAAGTAACCACGTTGTCTCACAAACCCCAGCATGGAGGTCTTCATGAATACGATCAACGTCCGGAGTGAAAATGCGGGATCCACCTCTACCGTTCGTTTCTCACGTCGCACGTCGCGCAACCTGGGACGGCTTGCCACCCTGGCCCTGCTCACCAGTTTCACGCTTGGATCCGTGGCGATGCCGTTGATCTCGGCAGCTCCCAGGGCCGAGAAGAAGGGCGGCAAGCACTAACGCTCGGCTCGTGTGAACGACAACCAGACCGTCGTCGCGACCCCGTGCAGGGTCATCAGCCACTGCACGGGGCCACGGCGTGTCTGTTACCGTGATGTCGCGATCAGGTGGGAGACACGATCACGAGGGATAGCGTGCAGGTCTGGTACATCTCGTTCCACGGTGGTGATGACGACGCCGAGTGGAACAACATCCATGTCTTCGACCTCAAGGGCAAGCCCCTGGGCAAGGCCCTGGCCACGCAGACGCTCCCGAAGGGTCTGGAATTGCGGGAGGTGCGTGGCTTCACGTTTGGCCCAGACGGCGCGCTCTACGTGGCCAATGCCTACGAGCATGCCTCCCAGGTCTTGCGCTTCACCGGCACGGTGAATGACCAAGGTCAGCATGAGTTCATCGACGTTTTCGTGGATCGCCACCAGGACAACCTGGGGCTGGCGCACCCGTTCGATGTGACCTTCGGGCCAGACGACAATCTTTACGTTCCCAGCCAGGATACGAACGTGGTGGGCCGCTACTACGGCCCGCACGAGAAAAGCGGAGCACCGGGGCAGCCCATGCCGTTTCCGGCCGCGTTGGAGGATGAAAACCCGCGCCATCTCTTGCCGGGTACGTTTGTGCCGTCTGCCGAGCATGCGCCCGATGGCGTGCGCACGGTGCGGCGCACGCTGTTCACGCCGAAAGGCGATCTACTGGTGGTGGATCGAGACACCGACAGCGTGAAGCGCTATGAGACGCCGAGCGGCAAGCTGCGCACCGTCTACAAGCATCACAAGCTGAAGAAACCGGTTCATCTCGTCATACGTCACCCGGACGGGGCGATCCTGGTGGGAAGCCGGGAGCAGAGCGCCATTTTCGTCGTCGACCCGGCCACCGGGGCGGTCGAGGAGCTGGTTGAGCCGGGAGCGGGCGGGCTGGATGCTCCGGCTGGCATGGCGCTGGGGTCGGACGGCAAGCTCTACGTATGCAGCCGCGAGGGCAGGAGCATCCTGCGTTTTGATCCGCACACTGGCGCGCCCGACCCCGAACCATTCATCAGCAAGCTGAAGGACTACCCGGAGTTCATCTCCCTGGTGGATCGCCAGGGAGCCGGAGCGTGAGTCAGCTCTTCTTGTTCTTGCGTCCGCGCTTGCCACGCTTGCGATGCGTGGAGCGATGCTCCGTATCCTCGACCGTCGTGTCGTCCGAGGCGGCCAGGCAGATGGCAGTGACGGTTGCCTGATGCTTGGGCTGCGCGCCGTCAAGCTCGAACTCCCAGGAGTTGCTTTCGAGTTGCGGCAACGACGTGAGGATAACGGGGTCAAAAATCGAACTCCAGATTCCGGCGCCAATCGGCAGGTAGCCGTCTGGGCAGGTAGCCGAAGCCGTGACGACGCCACCGTTCTCAAACGTCGTCGTCTTGTAGACATAGCGGACCGACGGCAGGGTACTTCCTACAGTCTGTCTGCCGCTATTGCCGTTGTTGTCCTTGCCGCTCTTGTTCTTCTTCTTGCCTTTCTTCCCCTTCTTGCCCTTTGCTGCGTCTGCCTGCGGCGCGCCGCTCATGGCTGCGAGACCAAGCGCGGAACCGGCAAGAAGAGCGGCAAGCGTGCCGCGCCGGGTGCCGGTGGCAGCGGCTTTCGCTGAGAGCGTTTCGACGGGCGTTGTCTCATCCAGAGTCAAAGTCAGGTTCTCCCGCGCGGACGATGAGTTGTACGAACAGGGGGAGCATAGACCTCTCGGAATACTATGTCTAGTGGCTTCGGCCCGCAGCAGCCGAGCACGGACAGAGTAGGGCACGGCCGGAGCGCGCTAGAGATTCCCCAGGATTTCCAGGAGTTGGTCCTCGTGCGCGGAGTCGTCTTCCGTGCGGAGTGGATTGACCATCAGGTAGTCGAACCCCAGCGCGAGGCGGCTACGGAGTTTGTCGGCAATGTCCGCGGGCGTCCCGTACACCACCAGGTCATCGATCAGCTCCGGGCTGACACTGCCATCCGCGTTGAGCGGGTAGCCGGCGTCGGCAAACATGCGGGCGTAAAAGGGCGCGGCGGCGTAGTAGCGGAGTTGCTCGCCGGCGCGGCGGTGTACCGCTGCCTGGTCCGGGCTGACCATGACCGGCACGTGGGCGAGCAGGGGTGGACGCTCGCGGCCGGCCTGGTCCGCGCCGCTTTGCAGCGCCGGCATGGCCACGTTCTGCAAATAAGCGGTGGGGCAGTTCCAGCTCATGGCGCCGTCCGCCAGGCGACCGGCCAGCCTGAAGGCTGGAGCACGCAGCGCGGCAATTGGCACCGGCGTGCCGGGTGGATTCGGGAAGCTGACATCGACCTGGTAGTACTCGCCCGTGAAATGCGACGCCCCGGTTTTCAACACCGCTTGCACGATCTCCAGGTACTCCGCCAGTTCCTGCAGCGGATGGGCGAAGTCCACGTGATAGACATCGACCATTGTGCGCGCGTGGGCCGTACCAATGCCCAGGTTGAGACGGCCTGGCGCCAGCCCCTCCAGCGACAGGGCCTGGGTGACAAAGGTCAGCGGATGGCGCGTGAACGCGGGCACGATCGAGGTCCCGAGCACGATGCGCTCGGTCTTGACCGCTGCAGCGCCGATCAACGTCAGCGTATCGAGCCCCGTGGCGGGCATGATCATCCACGCATGGCTGACATTGGCCCGCTCCGCCCGGACGCAGAGATCTACGGCGGTGTCGGCCGTGCGCGGGAGAAATGCGACGCCGACGCGCTCCCGGTCAGTCAACATGATGTGTCACCTCCCGAGGGCTAATCAGCAGCGGTGCGCAGCGGGAGGCCGTGCTCGCGGCGTGCCTCATTCCCTTCAAAGTCGAACGACGTCTTGAACGGCTCCTTCTGCCCGTTCCAACCCAGGTGGTAGACCGATTCGATGGCGGCGGTCTGCTCCTCTGGCGTCATGGGCACGAAGTTCTGGCCGATGCCGAGATTCTGCTCGAGCACCTTCAGCGAGTCGGTGCCGACACAGAGCGCGGAGATTGGCTGAGAGAGTGAGTAGCGGATAGCATCGACGGCGGAAAGGGTGAGCGATGGGTCCGTGAGGAGGTGCCCGGCGGCCAGGCTCTTCATGCCGATCACGCCCACACCCTGCTCGTTGGCAATGGGCAGGATCTCGCGCTGGAAGGAGTTGAAATTGGCGTCCAGCACGCTGACCGGCATCTGCAGGGTGTCCCACTGGAAGCCCTGGGAGAGCATGCGGCGGAAGATGGCCGGACTCTTGTGGCCGGTGAAGCCAATGAAGCGCACCTTGCCCTCTTCCTTGGCCTTGACCATGGCCTCGAGCGCGCCGCCCGGGGCGAAGATGCGCTCGGGGTCATCGTGCCAGGTGACCTCATGGATCTGCCACAGGTCCAGGTAGTCGGTCTGCAGGCGGCGCAGGCTCTCCTCCAGCTTGATCATGGAGCTGGCGGCGGTGCGGTCGTGGGCGCAGTTCTTGGACATCAGGAAGGCTTTCTCGCGGTAGCCGTCCTGCGCCAGGGCGCGGCCCATGCGCTCTTCGGAGAGGCCGTCGTTGTACTCCCAGGCGTTGTCGAGGAACGTGATGCCCCCATCAATTGCCTCGTGGATGATGCGGATGCCTTCCGCCTCCTCCGGCACACCGATGTGGTAGCCGCCGAGACAGAGCATGGAGACCTCCACGCCTGTCTTGCCGAGGGGACGGGTGGGAATTGCGCCAGCCATGTCCTGCTCCTGATGCGCTACCTGCAACCTGGTGACAACTCACCGGCTGATTCACACAGGTACGATACCGGGGGTATCCAAAGTGGGCAACAGGGGCGACGAACGTGAGCGCAAGGGAGAGGGCAGTGCCGGACCGGCAGTTGGTGAGCTCTGGCGGGTCATTCGAGCGGAAGTACGGGTACAGCCGAGCCGTGCGTGTAGGCAATCACGTCTTCGTGGCGGGCACGGCGGCGTTCAAGGATGGTGCGCCAGTTGCGCCTGGCGACGCCGCCGCGCAGACCCGTCACATCCTGGGCGTGATGTCGGCCGCGCTGGAAGAAGCCGGCGCCTCGCTGGAGGACGTCACCCGCTACCGCATCTTCGTCACGGACATGAGCGACTACGACGCAGTGGGCCAGGAGTTCGGCCGGGTCTTCGGTGAGATTCGCCCTGCTGGCACCATGGTTGGCACAAGTGCGCTCATTCACCCCGATCTCAAGGTAGAGATCGAGATGGATGCCATCATCGGTAGCGGTGGCAGTCGGGACGATGAGGTTGTGGCGGTGGATGAGGTGAGCTCGTAGGGGCCAGAACCCTCACCCCAAACCCCTCTCCCGGAGCGCGGGAGAGGGGCTTTTCGTTGGTGGAGAACTTTCACTGTTTGTCAATAAATACGCTGTACTAGCCTTGGTCGAACTTGTGGATTACTTCACCGAAGCGCTCCAGGGTTTCGAGGTTGCAGGGGCTGGGCGTCGCCAGATAGTGGCGCATGCCCATGTCCGCAAACTGGTGCATGAAGGCGACCATCTCGTCAGGCGAGCCTTCGAACGGGCGGAACGAGAACGGGTGCGGCGCCATGGTGAACTGGGTGCCGCCGGTGCGGACCAGTCCCCTGGGGTCGCGGCCAACGGCTTCGCACGCTTTGTCGAGCTCGGCCATGCGAGTGGCGACGACGCCGACGTCCGATTGCCAGTCCGCGTTCCAGGCATCGGCGTAGCGGGCGGTGAGGCGCATCATGCGTGGCTGCTGCGCACCAAAGATGATGGGCGTGCCGCCATCCTGGCCCTGGGGACCTTGCGGGAAATTCACGGCGTTGCGGGCCTGGTAGTAGTCACCCTCGAAGGTGGCGCGGCCTTTACGGACGAGGGGAGAGATGATCTCCATCGCTTCCTCGAAGCGGTCGACCCGGTGGTCGAACGGCATGCCGAACATCTCGTACTCGTCGCCGTGCCAGCCGCAGCCGAGGCCGAGGACGAAGTTGCCGTCGCTGACCTCGTCGATGACTTCCGCGAACTTGGCGATGGATCCCGGGTTGTGGAAGCCCGTGCAGGCGACCATGGTGCCGATGCCCAGGCCCGGTACGGAGGCGGCCAGCGCCGCGGTCGTTGTCCAGCACTCCCAGACGCCCCGCGCCTCGCCGCCATGCCAGTCCAGTTTCAGGATGAAGTGGTCCGGCACCCAGATCATGTCATAGCCGATTTGCTGCGCCATTTGGGCCATCGCCAGGAAATCGCGGAACCCTTCGCGCGGCGAGTCGGCCTCCACCGCATTCTGCTCGGCAATGGGCATCATCAGGCCGAGTCCCATTGGCCGCTTTGATTCCAGCCAGCGTCCCTGCTGCACATGGGGTTCAGTGGAAATTGCGCCTGCCATGATCCCTCGCTTTCCCCTGCTGCCGGCGAGCGTCAACCGGAGGGTCCTTCCTCCGGGCTCGGCTGCCGTCTCGTGATCATCACCGAATTTGCCCGAGGACACCAGAGGGCACTGGGCCACCCGGCGTGGCACAATCCGCGCACGGATCTTGCGGCAGAACGAGCGTTCCTGCCCACGC
Source organism: Chloroflexota bacterium (assembly GCA_030852885.1). Classification (GTDB taxonomy): domain Bacteria; phylum Chloroflexota; class Chloroflexia; order Thermomicrobiales; family UBA6265; genus JACCXM01. The sequence goes on from JALYWD010000233.1 coordinate 9,407, forward strand.
GTTGTCAGGTTCAGAGACTGCTTCCCTGTTGCCCACCTGGCCGATGCCAGAAAGCGAGGATTTCCGTGCGTCGTACCGTATCGCTTCTGCTTGCTGCCGCCACCACCATGCTTGCCATCCCGCACACCTCCGCGCAGGAGGTCACGTTCCCGGCCTCGGCCGTGATCCGGGGGGAGAACATTCGCCTCCGGGCCGAACCGTCGTTCAGCGCCGACGAGCTGGAAATCCTGCAGCGCGGCGATACCGTCACGATCACCGGCGCGGCGGTTGCCGCGGAAGGTGATGAGTTCTACCCGGTGGAGTTCACGGAGAGTGGGCAAGCGGGCTGGGTGCGCACGGTGTTCATCAACCCGGCCAGTCTCGTGGGGGTCCAGGTGCTGGAGCCGGTCAACGACGCGCCGGCCGATGATGCGCGGCAGAACCGGCGTAACCGCGATGAGGAGCCTGCTGAGGCTCCGGTTGAACAAACCGCCGGCGGCGAACAGGGCGGCGCGTCGGCGAATGCGGAAACCCGGGAAGAGCGGCGAGCCCGGCGCCAGGCCGAGCAGGACGCTGCCGCGCAGGACGAGACGGCTGACCAGGCCAACAACCCGGTGCCGGTCGAGCAGACGCCCACTGAGGAGACTCCAGCCGAGTTGCCGCCCGCGGACGATGCGGACAACGCTCCAGCGGATGACGCTTCGCAGGGTGATGCGGCGGGTTCCGTCACGTTCGCCGGAGAGGGCTCAATAACGACGGACCCGGTTGCGCTGCTGGCAGGTGATTACACCGTCACGATCACGAGCGATGTTTCCGCGCCCAGCGAAGTCGTTGTCCGGTTGATCGACGCCGACGAGCAGGCTCAACGCTTGTTCCGGGAGTCTGTCGGCGCGCAGAACTGGACCGCCGAGACCGAGGTCACCGTTGAAGCAGACGGTGACTACACGGTTCGCGTGTCCGGGTTGGAAGACTCGTGGGCGATTACGTTCGAACCCCTGGCGTAGACGAACGGACAATGGGCGCAGGCTGTTCGAGAATCGTCGCGTTTGTGACAGAGGAACGCCTTCGCCCGGCGCATGCGCTGGGCGAAGGCTTGCAGGGCGGATTCCCCGTCAGCTAGTTCCCGCAACTGTCCTGGCAGACGCCATCGCTGGAGTCACCACCAGAGACGGGGCAGCAGGTGAGGCCTGGAGCGCAGGCGGTGGGATCGGCCAGGGAGCAATCGCCGCCAGCCTGACTGTAGTAGATCGTCGTGCAGGCGCCGTAGCCCGCGCAGAACCCCTCGCAGCAGTCGTCGCAGGCCTCGCCCTGGGAGCAACTGGCCGGGCAGGAAGAGCCGGTGCCGGTGCAGGTGAGGCCGCAGTTGCCAGAGGTGTTGCAGCTATTGCCGCAGCAGACCAGGCCATCGACGCAGGTTGAGCTATCGCTGCACGGGCAGCCAAATCCGGCGCAGCCACCGGCAGCGGCGGGCTGCGCCTGCAGCACGTTGCGGCCAGCCACGGCGGTGGCGGCGAGCGCCGTGAGCGCGCGCAAAACGGAACGGCGTGAGCCAGATCGCACGCCACGAGTCCAGCGGTCGAAATCCTTCGGGTCCACAGCAGCCTCCCAGCTATTTTCCTGGACATGTGTCCGTACACCATCATAACGCGCTGCTGATGGTTGTCCAGCGGGCGGACTGCGAATGCTGAGCCAGGGTTACCGCCTGGTGCGGGGGTCCAGGGCGTCGCGCAGGCCATCTCCCACGAAGTTGAAGCTGGCCACGGTGAGAGTGATCAGCACGCCCGGGAAGAGGGCGATCCAGGGCGCAGTCCCGAAGTAGCTCTGGGCGTTGTTCAGCATGTTGCCCCAGCTAGCCTCCGGGGGCTGGATGCCGTACCCGAGGTACGAGATATACGACTCGGCCAGCACCGCGTTGGCGATGTTCAGGGTGGCCGCCACCATGATTGGTCCCAGGGTATTGGGCAGCATGTGCCGCGTAATCAGCCAGCCGTTCGATGCGCCAAGCGCGCGCCCGGCCTGCACGAAGTCCTGCTCGCGCAGGGTGAGCGCCTGGTTGCGGAGGATGCGTGACAGCTCCATCCATGAGGTGAGGCCGATGATGAGCGTGATCGACAGAACCGACGCGCCCACGAAGGCGGCCAGCACCAGGAGCAGGAAGACGGTGGGGAAGGAGAGGAGCGCGTCCGCGAAGCGCATGAGCACGGAGTCGATACGGCCACCGTAGAACCCCGCGACGAGGCCAACGATGGTGCCAACGACCACGGTGACCGCCATGGCGGCGAACCCGACCAGCAGCGAAATGCGGCCCGCGTAGAGCAGGCGGGACACGAGGTCGCGTCCGACCTCATCCGCGCCGAGGATGAATCCCCTGGTCATCGGCGGCGCGAACTTGTCCAGGATCGAGATCTTCAGCGGATCACGCGGCGCGAGTACCGGGGCGAAGAGGGCCGAGAGAATGAGCAAGATCGAGATGACCAGTCCAACGGTGGCCAGGCGGTGCCGCAGGAACCGGCGTACCGCCAGGCGGGTCGGGCTCTCGACGCCCGCCTGGCGCGTGACAGGGATGTCCGCGCCGAGATCGATGGCCGCGGCAGGAACAGTTGGCGACACAAGCGGCTCCTATCGCAGGCGAACGCGCGGATCGACCACGGCGATGATCAGGTCCGCCACGAGGTTGCTGCCGATGACGAGCACCGCCGTAATCACCAGCACACCCATGAGCACCGGGTAGTCCCGGTAGCCGAGGGAGTCCACAAAGAGCCGGCCCATGCCCGGCCACGTGAAGACGCTCTCCGTGACGAGTGCCCCGCTGAAGACGAAGGGCACCTGCAAACCGGCGAGCGTGATGAGCGGGCCGAGCGCATTTCGGAACGCATGGGTCCAGATCACGCCCTTCTCGGCGATGCCTTTGGCGCGCGCCGTGCGCACGTAATCCTGGTTGATCGTCTCCAGCATGGAGGCACGGGTGTAGCGGCTCCAGGTGGCGACCAGCACGAGACCGAGCACGAGCGCGGGCGCCACGAGATGGTGCAGGCGGTCCGCCCAGGAGAAATCCGCGCCCATCGTTTCCCGTCCGCCGGAGGGAATCCAGTCCAGGCGCACCGCGAAGATGAAGATGACCATCAGCCCGAACCAGAAGGTCGGGATGGAGAGGGCCAGCATGGCGCCGATGGTGGCCAGGTAATCTGGAAGCGAATGCGGCCGCAGTGCGCCAAGGACACCGAGGGACACGCCGACGATGACGGCAAACGCCAGCGCGGTGACGGTGAGTTCCAGCGTGGCCGGAATGCGGTCGAGGATGACATCGCGCACCGGCCGGCTATCCCGGTAGGAGCGGCCCCAGTCCCCGGTGAACATCCCGCGCGCCCACTTGACATACTGCACCGGGATGGGTTGATCCAGGCCGAAGGAAGCCCGGATGCGGGCCAGGTCTTCGGCGCGCATCCCCGGGCTCAGGGCGTAGACCGATTCTGGCCCGCCGGGCGCCAGGCGCATGAGGCCGAAGGCGATGGTGGTGACCAGCACCAGCAAGACCACGCTTTGCCCGGCGCGGCGGAGAAGAAATGCCGACATGTAGTTCTGTCCTGGAGGTGAGCACGGGCTGGCTGTCCGTCACTACTGGGCAGCCAGCCCGTGCGGTTACCGGTCGTCAGGAGGCCGGCTCATCCCAGTACCACTCGAAGACGTTCCACATGTTGCTGACCACGAAGGGGTTCTGCTTGTAGTTCTGCAGCCCGGCCTTCGTGCCCTCGATGGCGGTGTACTGGAAGATCGGCAGGTACGCGAGGTCATCGCGCATGATCTGCTGCGCTTCCTGGTAGATCTCGACGCGCCTGGCGGGATCTACCTCGACCACGCCCGCTTCCCAGAGGGCATCCAGGTCCGGGTTCTTGTATTGCATGGTGTTCTGACCAGCGCCGCCCTGGGCCGGGATGTAGCCAGAGTGGAAGCGGCTGGTGCCATCCGGGTC
>JALYWD010000489.1 GCA_030852885.1 Chloroflexota bacterium
CTTCACGGTCGATCCAGACGGCGATGGCGCGCGGCTCACGATTGCCACGAGCATTCCGGCGCGCACACCACTGACCTCCCCGGTGGAAGAGCGGGTGCTGCGCCGCTTGCTGGAGCCGATCTACGCCGAGGAGTTCGCGCTGATCGCGCGGTGGGCGCCGTACTGGTATGCGTGAGCAAACGTGTGTCGCGCTGTGTCGCCGCGGCGCAACCCCAGGTCCGCGCTCACGCCGCGCCATCTGCTACGTTCTTCCTCATATCGTCGTCCGCGGAAATGAAAGGGCTCTCCATGCAACTCGCAGATCTCCCGGTTAACTTCGAGGATGTCACGTCTCGCCAGCAATCCATGCCGGACCAGGTCGCAGGGATTTCGCGCGATGATCTCGTCGGCCTCACGAACGAGCTTTACGATCACCTGGACGCCCTCGCGGCCGGCCTCACCGACGCGCAGGTCACCTTTGTGGCTGAAGACCCCGCGCAGGACGAGGAGCCGGGCTGGAACCTCGCCCACGTCATCCTGCACATCACGGCGTCGGCCGAGGAAGGGATGGCGCTCGGCAGCAGCCTGGCCCGCAACGTCGAATTCACTGGACGCTCGCGTTACGAGCCGGACTGGGAGACCATCACCACGTCCGCCCAAATCACCCAGCGCCTCGCCGAGAGCCACCGTATGGCACTGGCTTTCCTGGAGACCTGGCCCGACGAACCCTACCTCGACAACGTGTACGAGCACGACTACTTCGGCCCGATGAACGCCATGTCCCACGCCGTGCTTGGCCTCTTCCATGGTCAGCACATGCTGCCGCAGGTCGCAGAGATCGTGCGCCAGGCCAAAGCCGCCAGCTAACCCGCCCCCAACGAAAGTCCCTCTCCCGCGCACCGGGAGAGGGATTTAGGGTGAGGGTGCGTTGGGGTGAGGGTTTCTTTGCCCCTACCCCCCGTGCACCGCTCCGAACGTCAAGCCACGCACCAGGGAGCGCAGGACGAACGACGCCAGGATGAACTCCGGCACGATCGTGACGATCGTTGCGGCCGCCATCGGGCCCCAGTCCACGTTCTGGTACCCCATGTAGCCCAGCAGCCCGATAGTCACCGGGTAGGTTTCGCGGCCACCCAGCACCAGGCCGAACACCATCGAGTTCCACGAGAAGATGAAGGCCAGCACCGCCGCCGCCGCGATACCCGGCAGCACCAGCGGGATGGAGATCCGGGTGAAGATCTCCCAGAAACCGGCGCCATCCACCTTGGCCGCCTGCTCGATGTCCTTCGGCACGTCCTCGAAGTAGCCACGCATCAGCCAGATCAGCAGCGGCAGCGTGATCGCCTGGTAGATCAGGATCAGGCCCAGGTAGCTGTCGTAGAGATTCAGGCGCTGGAAGATCACGAAGAGCGGGATGATCACCGCCAACTCCGGCGCGAAGCGGAAGCTGAGGAACGTAAAGGCCAGGTCTTCCTTGCCCTTGAAGTCGTACCGTGCCAGCACGTAGGCGGCAGGTGTGCCGACCACCATCGTCAGGGCCACCGCGCCCGCCGCGATGATGAACGTGTTGCGGTAGTAGTTCAGGAAGTCGCCCTGCCCCAGCACGTCACGGAAGTTATCCAGCGTCGGCGTGAAGAACAGCTTCGGTGGCACGGCGATGATGTCTACCTGAGTCTTGAACGACATCAACGCCACCCAGACGAGCGGGAAGAGCGTGAAGATGGCGAACACGACAAAGGCGATCCAGTACGCCACATTGCCAACCGTGAACGAGTTTTTTCGCGTCATGACATCGTCCTCCCGGAGCCGGCCTAGCCCTGCATCGCCTTGCGCCAGCGCTTGATCAGGATGAACGCGAGGATGTAGCACATGAGCCAGAGCACGATGGCGTAGGACATGGCGGTCCCGAAGTTGGTCCAGCGGATCGCCTGGAAGTACGTGCTGATGGCCAGGGTGTTCGTAACGTCCACCGGGCCACCCTGGGTCGTCGCGTAAATGAGATCAAAAATCTTGAGGGAGTCAATGCCCCGGAACGCGCCAACGATAATCAGGAACGGCAGCAGCATCGGCAAGGTCAGCGTGCGAAAGGCGACCCACGGCGACGCCCCGTCCACTCGGGCCGCCTCGAAGGGTTCCTTCGGCAGTGCCTGCAAGCCGGCCAGCAACACCAGTGCCGCGAACGGGGTATAGAGCCAGATATCGATCAGCAAGATAGACGGCAGCGCCAGTTGCACACTGCCTAACCATTGCAGCGGGCCAATCCCGACCATCCCCAGCAGGTAGTTGAGGATGCCGTCCGGCGTCATCATGCTCTTCCACATCAGCGCGCCCACCACCGGCGGCATCATCAGCGGCAGGATCATGACGGCGCGGAAGAAGCGCACAACCGGGTGATCACGGTTCAGCATCACGGCCACGGCCAGGCCGAGCGGCAGTTCGATGAGCAGCGCGATCACGCAATACGTCAGCGTGACACGCATCGAGTTCCAGAATGCGGCGTCTTGCAGCAGGGTCTGGTAGTTCCGCAGCCCGATGAACTGCTTGGGCAACGTCGAGGTCAGCTTGTAATCGGTGAGGCTCCAGTAGACACCAATCACGAACGGAACGATGAGGCTGACGAGGATGGCAAGCGCCGGCAGCAGGAGCAGGTAGGGCAGCCAGCGTTCGCCGCCCCTCGCCACAGGCGCCTCGATCTGCGCTGTCGAGGGGGAAGGGGTCGCCTTCGCCCCGCTGACGCTACTCATTGCTCACGCTCCTCGCGGCGGATGCTCCCACTTTTCGTGTCACTGCTTCCCATTATCAACCCGTGATAACCACCTTGCCGGACTGCCCGCTGTCCGCCACGCGGAACGCCTCGTCGATCTGGTCCAGCGAGAACCGGTGCGTGACCGCCGGCTCGATGGCGAATTCGCCCCGGCCCAGGCGCTGGATGAGCTCATCCATCACCGGCCAGCTACAAACCCAGGAGCCATGCAGCGTCAACTGCTTGTGCAGGATCTGCGGGCTGGGATCAACCGTCGTCTCGTTGCGCTCTCCCACCCAGACCGAACGCCCCCAGACGCGGGCGCAGTCCAGTGAGGCCAGTCGCCCGGC
>JALYWD010000492.1 GCA_030852885.1 Chloroflexota bacterium
CTCACCCGCATCATGCCCGTCACCGAGCCTGCCCAGAACGCCCTGATCCTGCTCGGCGTCTGCGCCGGAATCCCGATGATGACGCGCCTGACCATCATGTCGCATGGCGAGCGCCCTTTCTCCATCGGAATCATGATCCTGCTCATGATCAGCACGGTCATCTACGCGCCGATCGTCGTGCCCCTCATCCTGAAACCCGTCTCCGTGACTTCCACGGATATCGCCAGCTCGCTGAGCGTGGTCATGCTGCTGCCCCTCGTCGGCGGGCTCGTGGCCCGGGGCCGCTACCCGCAGTTGGCGCACCTCTCGGAGACCCTGGCGCATATCGCGCGCCCCTGCATGGCCATCGGCATGACGGCGGGCATCGTCGCCGCCTGGCACGACCTGGTCGGCACGTTGGGGAGCTGGATGCTGGTCAGCTCGGCGCTGCTGGGCCTGGGCGGGTTGGCCATCGGCTGGTTCCTGGCCCGGGGCGCGCCTCCGGGCGACCGCCAAGTGGAAGCGCTGGGCACCGGGATGCGCAACTTCTCGGCCGCGCTGCTCATTGCTGGCCGCGATTTCGACACCGAGACGCTGGTCATGACCAGCGCCGGCGCCTTCATGCTGATGGCCATGATGCTCATCATCGCCGGGGAGATGGGGCGGGCTACACCAGCTCCGGGCAACACGGGTACGCCATAGCTCCCCCGCCTGAAGCCACAGAACAGCACCGGGCAACTTCGAGCGGCAACCTGCCCGCGCCACCGACGGCGCACGCACTCAGGGGAGCGGAATCACGGTCAGGAACCGCTTGCTATACGTCACGGTGTTGGATGCCCCGATATACTTCCGGTACTTCGCCGTGAATACGTGCTGGCCAGCACTCAGGCCGGACACCGGTACGGTCGTACTGACCGACTGCGACATGAAGACGTCGCGAGTGACAAGCGACGCCCCCAACCCGGAATCTGGGCTGATATCGCCACTGCCGCCCGTGATCTCGAAGGCCATGGCTGACTGCGCGGCTTGCCCATGTATTACCAGGGCTGAGAGGATCACCAGAACACGGCCAGACGCCGGAACTGTCGCCGTCACTCGGGGGCCAACGGTCTGCAGATCCCTCCAGCCACTGTCCGGGACCGTCTCGTTCGCCTCGATGTAGGCCGATACCGACCCGGAGAGCCCCGGCGGGCCGGAGGGGCCAGCCGGGCCGGTGGGCCCGACCTTGCCGCCCTTCTTCTTCTTTTCGGCTTGCGCTCGTCTCCGATCCTTCTGCCGTGCATCCCTGGTCTGCTTTTTCGCTTCTCCCGCGCCAATCAGGCGCGGGCCAGCGAGCGCGCCAAGGCTCGAAAGCCCCAGCACGCGCAGCGCGCTCCGGCGCCCCGTTGCTTCGTCATCTCCCAGAATCCTGGATTCGGCGCTCTGGTCATCCATGACGTCCACCCCGTCTCGCGGAGCAAGGCTCCCGGCCATGAGGTGAGCGTATTGTTCGGCCCACGGACTGCCATCCGTAGAATTACTCAATTCCGTCGGGCGCTGACGACCGTGAGCGTTCAGTTCCCGGCGTTTGGATCCTCGCGGATCTCGTCGACGAGCCAGCGGCCATCAACCTGGCGCAGGATCACCGTGTCCGGCTCCTCGGTGCGCGGGTCATCCGGCTCATCGAGAATAATTGCCACGCGCGCCCGGCCATCCGGCAGCATCTCCACCTCCCCAATGCCGCGGATGATGCGTCGCTGCTCGGCCGGCAGCGGCTGCGGAGCCATCCCCAGAAATGCCTCGAGATCGGCCTGGGGCACGCCGCCAAAGAAGTCGCGCAGGAATTGATCGGTGTAGAGGCTGGCGAAACGCAGGGGATCGCCGGCGTTCGCGCAGGCAAACACCTGGAGGAGCGTGGCCTTCACCGCGTCCGCCGTCTCCGCGTCTGCTGGCATTCCCTGCTCAACCACGGCCTCCGGGGTGGCACCGGCTGGAGTCGCGGGCGGGGCGGCAAGTACCGCCGTCACGTCGTCTACCGTCAATGGCTCCGTCACGCACGCCGCTGGGTCCGGCGTCTGCGGAAAGGGTCCTGGCGTCGCCATTTCCTGTGCCAGTGCTCCGCATGGCGACAAAGCGGCGATGACCACCGCACCCACAAGCACAGGACGACGGAGTATCACGCGCATCAACGTCCTCCAGAGCGCTTGAGCGCTCCTGCCAGTCCATCAGGCCCAGCCCAGCGTGCTGGCCGTGCACATGATAGGAGACGCTTTCGCTCGCGTTTGCGCACCTGCGCTGGACTCACATTGACTCACACGCAATTCGCCGTGCAGCGACGCCCAGTCAACGTGTCCTGCCGCCACCAACGCATCACCACATACCGGTGTACGCATCTTTCCTGCTGGAGCAATTGGCCCCTGTAACCGGCACGTTTGTGCCTGCCCGGCACAGAGAGCAAACCAAAGGCCGTTTTCGTGCGTATTTCTCTGTAGATCGGCTCACATCAAGGCAACATCCCGCGTTGCAGTACCAGGAGCCGGTTTTCCCTGACTCGTTGGCACGGGGCTTGCGGTAAGGGAGGCACGAATGGCTACCGTAGCCAGTCCGCTCCCCGACATGGCGGACGGCAATTCCGAAAATCCGTTCTAAACCCTCTTGACAGAGAGGCACGGAGGTAGTACATTCGTTCTAGTGAGGCGAGCCCCGATGGAACCGGCAGACGACCCAGCCACCGTCATCCGATCCACACATCGCCCACTCCCGCTCCTCCCCCGCGGAGGAACCCAAACCCCGCACAACAACACCCGTGGAGATGCGCCCCCGCAGGCCATCTCGCCCCCGCCCTTTGCAGGACGCACGCCAGGCGGCCGGGACATTGCTCCCATCCCGCCTCGACCCTTCCGGTCTCTGGCGTAGCGTCCTCCGGGCGGCCTGATGATTGTCGTCACGAGCAACCGCGGCCAGGCCATTGAGCGCCGGCTTCGCAGGTTCCGTGGAAAGGGGTTTACCGATGTACGTTTCTCGCCCTCAACGCTCATGGTCCTACCGTCTCCTCGGTTCCGCGCGGACGATTGCCGCCTTCACGCTGACGGCCGTTCTGGCCCTCGCGCTCTTCGCCCACTGGAACGAGGCAACCGCCACCAACGCGCCCGCCTTCATTCTCCCGAACGATGCGGAAGTGGCCGGGATCCCGGTCGCCATCGAGGGCACCGTTGTTGGCGCCAGCGATGGCCTGCTCGCCCTGACCGAAGATGACTCCACGCAGCCGGTCGCGTTCCCCGTCAGCTCCGCCGCCAATCTCGTCCGTGACGGCCAGAACGTGCCACTGGAAGACCTGCGTGTCGGCGATTCCATTCGCATGACCATTGACGGTAGCTCTGGCCAGGTTCTGCGCCTGCACGCCACCCCGGTGTCCAGCCAGCTCGCTATCCGCGTTCCAGGCGCTGTGGCGCTCATGGCCGCACTTGGCCTGATCGCCGGCGGCGCTGCCCTGGCCATTCGCAACCGGGCGCAACTTCCAGCCCTGCCGCAGCGGCTTCCGGCGCATGTTCCACAGGCTGCGCACTAATCCAGATAACTTCCTACCCGATCCGGAGGGCTCCCTCCCCTCCCCCCTCTCCCCTTCTTCCCTCCAGCGCTCCAGGCACGATGTCGTGCCCGGAGCGCTGGGGTTTTTTTGTGTGGCCCAGGTTATTGCCATTCCGTGCCGTGCCCCTTACGCTATGAGGCAGCACGACAGCATGTATGGAGTCTGGGATGGCGCGGCGACAGTTTGCGTTGGCCCTGCATACGCTTATCCTCCTCGCGCGCACGCCGGGAAGCACGACCAGCCAATCATTGGCCGGGAGTGTCAACACGCACGCTTCCGGGGTACGGCGCATGCTTGCGACGCTCGGGCAGGCGGGACTTGTTGATGCGGTGGAGGGGCGTGACGGCGGGTACCGCCTGGCCCAGCCACCAGACATGATTACGCTGAAAGACATCTACTGCGCCATCGCCAATGAGCCCTTGATGCCAAGTCACCGCCCTGTCTCGCCCCACTGCCCGATCAGCGCTGCCGTGGGGCCAGCCATCAGCGCCATCGTTGCTGACGCCGAAGCGCGATTCCAGGATGCCCTGGAACTCCGCACCCTCGCCGATGTCGCTAATTCGGTCGATGGCACGGCATCCTGGCTGCACTAGTCCCCCGAGGGATCAAGACTGCGTAGCGCGCGTGTTATCGTGGCAAATGGAGCGTGGCTCCCGCACGTCACGGATACGCACGCGGAGGACTTGTTGCAGACCCATCGCATCTCTCGCCGTCACGCCCTGGCCGGCGCCGCCTGGCTCACCCTGGCCGCGGCCGCGCAGCGCCCGGGTGTTGCCCTCGCCCAGGAACTGGACACCTTCACCGTCCCCCTGGACTGGTATCCCAACGCCAACCACGCTGGCCTCTTCCTGGCCCAGGAGCGCGGTTACTACGCGGATGAGGGTTTGCAACCCGAGTTCTACACGCCATCGGATCCGACGACTGTGCTGCAAACGGTCGGGGCCGGGCGTGACGCCTTCGGCATCTCGTATCAGACCGATCTCCTGCTGGCGCGAGCCGCCGGGGTGCCGGTGACCTCCATCCTCGCCCTCACCCAGCGGCCGCTGCAAGGCATCATGGTCCTCGCGGAGAGCGGCATCACCCAGCCGGCGGATCTGGTGGGCAAGACCGTTGGCTATCCCGGCATTCCCAGCCAGGAAGCGTTTCTCGCCACCATGCTCGCTGGCGATGGCGCCAGCATGGATGACGTCGAACTCGTCAACATCGGCTTCGATCTCGTCCCCGGGCTCGTCTCCGGCCGCGTCGATGGCTCACTCGGCGCATTCTGGACTCACGAGCCAATCCTGGCCGCCCAGGAGGGCTTTGCCACGGACATGCTCAAGGTCGATGACTGGGGCGTGCCCCCCTACTACGAGCTGATCCTCGTGGCGAACGAGGCGGATCTGGCCTCCCGGCGCGAGCGCATCGAGGGCTTCCTGCGCGCCACCCGCCGTGGATACGAGGATGCCATGGCGGACCCTGAGGCAGCCCTGGCAGCGCTCCAGGCCGCCAGCCCCGAGATCGACATCGTGGTGGAAACCGAGGGGTTGCACCTCCTGATTCCCGTCTGGACTGACGCCAACGGCCAATTTGGGACCCAGGCTGCCCAACAGTGGCAAGACTACGCCGCCTGGATGATCGACAATGCATTGATCCCGGCGGACCTGGATGTCGCGGCCGCCTGGGCTTCTGTTCTGGCGCCGCAAGCTACACCGACCGCGTAGCCCTGGCGCTCCCAGGAGGTTCCGCGTGGCCGAGGACGTGTCGCCCACCGAGCCAGTTGCCGAGGACCCGGCGGCGCCCCCGTTTACCCTTCCGGAGAACCAGCCGCCGCCGACAGAGGGTCTCCATCGCCGATACCTGCTGTCGTTCATCCTGACCTTGATCGTGGTGGTCCTGATGCTGGGCATGTTGCCCAGCACCGCCATCAGCATGGTGCAGGAGCTGCGCACGCAGGCCGAAGGGCAACTCTTCGACATGTTCACCGGCGAGCACGTGCCCTTGAACGGCACGATGGAGCCGCACACCACCTTCATCAACGTGACCGTGACGAACATTGACGAAGCCTCCATGATGGCGTCGCTCACGCTCTCCGGGCACCGCGAGTGCCCGGTCGCCTGCCCGGAAACCACCGCCACGTTCTACTCCATCGGAAACGACGCAGCCCGCCGGCGCGGGCAACCTCCCTCTGCCTCAGTGACTGTGCCCGCCGATGAGGGAAACTACACCTATCAGGTAGAACTCCCCATCCGCGGCAAGCCGCAACGCTATCCATTCGATGACTACACCCTCCTCCTGGGCGTCGTGGTGGAAAACACCTTCCCCGGCGGCATCACCATGCCGGTCACCCGCGCGGAAGTCGCCTCGCACCTGGTCTCGTTCACCCTGGAGGACCTGGTGACCCGGCTGGATATGGTGCCGCCCCAGACGGTCGATCCCGCTGCTGTGCGCTCTCCCAACGATCCCACGGATTTCATGCTGGTTGATGAGCTGCAATGGCAGCGCCCGCGGTACCTGCGCATCCTCACCGTCTTGCTGGTGCTGCTCATCTCCGCTTCGGGCATCTTCGCCCTTGGCCTCCGCTCCCTGCATGAGCTGGTGCTCGGCATCGGCGGCATCATCCTCGGTATCTGGGGCGTCCGCTCGGTCGTGGTGCAGTCACCCCTGCCAGACGTCACGCTCATCGATCTCGTCCTGGGCTTTGTCATGCTCATCCTGATGCTGGCCCTGGCCGTGCGCGCCGCCCGCTACTTCTACTTGCGCAGCGGGCTCGTCCAGTGGAGCGCGGCCCGTCGCGCCCGTGGCCCTGTCGCGCAAGGTACGGACGCCACCATGGGCAGCATGTGAGGCGGCTATCATCAGCGCATGGCGCAGCCATCGTCGTCCACCATCAGGGGCTCCACCGCTCCCCCGAAACCACAGCCTGCATCCTCCGGCCCCAGGCACGAGGTCGAACTGTTCGGTGTGCCCCGCCTGCTGGCCGGGCGCGCTCGCATCCCTGTCCGCGGCGCCACCCTCGCGGAAGTTGCTGCCGATCTTGCCCAGTGCGCGCCACAGCTCGCCGGGCCCGTGCTCCAGGCGGAAACCGGCTGGCTGCTTCCCGGATACAGCTTCGTGGTCGAGGAGCGCTTCACGCGCGATCCGTCGCAGCCGATAGCCGCTGGCGCCTCCATCCTGCTGGTCTCCAGTGCCGCCGGGGGCTAGCATGCGTCCCTCCCGCATCGGCGGCGTCCATGGCCGCCTGCTGCGCGTTCACCTTGGTGAGCACGGCTGCGACTCATGGCCAGAACCCATACCGGAGTCGCGGTTTCAGGACGTGATCGGCGGCATTGGGTTGGCCAGCGCGCTTCTGCTGGAGCACGCCCCGCCGGGCGTCGATCCGCTCGGGCCAGAGAACCCGCTCATCTTCGCGACCTCTCCCTTCGTCGGCACCGGCATCACGACGGCCAGCAAGCTTGCCATCGCGGCTCGCTCACCCCAGACCGGGCTGATCGGGGAGTCGCTCTCGTCCTCCTACCTGGCCCTCGCCCTGAAACGCACGGGCTTCGACGCCCTCGTCATCACCGGCCACGCCCCCGAGTGGAGCGCCCTCGTCATCAATCATGACGCGGTGTCCTTGCGGCCCGCCGCCGATCTCCTGGGGACCTCCCCCGGTACAGCCAGCGAGCACCTGCGCGCATCGCTTGGCCAGGAGTACCGCGTTGCCGCTATCGGTCCCGCTGGCGAAGCTGGCGTACGCTACGCGGCCATTGCCAACGACGGCCGCCTCGCGGGGCGCACCGGGAACGGCGCCGTGATGGGCAGCAAACACCTGAAGGCGCTCGCCGTGCGCGGGAGCAGGTTGCCCACCTCCGCCGACCCGCGCAGCGTTGCCTTGCTGGCGCGCGATCTTGCGCTGCGCAGCCAGGGCTCGGGTACGGCCAAATACCGCGAGATCGGCACGGTGGCGAACGTCGGATTCTTCGACCGCATGGGTCTCCTGCCCACGCAGAACTTCCAGCGTGGCAGCTTTGCCGGGGCGACCGCGATCTCGGGCGAAACGCTGCACCTGGAGCACTTCACGAGCAAGCACGCTTGCGCCGCCTGCACCGTGGGCTGCGAGCATCACTTCCGCACCACGGACGCCGGGGCTGAAGTCTCGGCTCGTCTGGAGTACGAAACCCTCTTCGCCCTCGGCTCCCTCTGTGGCGTCAGTGATCCCAACGCGGTCCTGCGCGCATCCGTGCTCTGCGATGATCTGGGCATGGACGCGATATCTGCCGGGGCATCAATTGCCTGGGCTATGGAGTGCCGAGACCGCGACGTTGATCTCGGCGTAGCGCAGACAGAGGTCCCCGCCTGGGGCGACGGCGCGGCCATCCTGGCCACGCTGGAGGCCATCGGCCACCGCCACGCTGGCCTGGGCGCACTCCTGGCCGAGGGGACGCGCGCCGCCTCCGCGCGCATTGGGCAGGGCAGCGACCAGTGGGCCATGCACGTCAAGGGCCTGGAGATGCCAGGCTACGATCCACGCAAGCTGCCCACCCTGGCCCTCGGCCTGGCCGTGGCCGCGCGCGGCGCCTGCCACAACCGATCATCTGCCTACCAGGTCGATCTCTCCGACCAGCTCAGCTCCGAGGCGGACGCCCAGGCACGCGCCCAGGCGGCAGCCGCCGCCGAAGACCAGGCCGCCCTCTTCGACTCCCTGACACTCTGCAAGTTCCTGCGCCACGCGCTGCACGACATCCATGAGGAAAGCGCCGCGCTGCACCGTGCCGTCACCGGCCTCCCCACCACACCAGACGATCTGCGGCGGGCCGCCGGGCACATCAACCAGGTCAAGAAGCGGGTGAACCTGGCTCACGGCTGGACCCGCCCCGACGACACCCTGCCCCCGCGCCTCCTGCGGGACGCCGGTGAGGGCCCACCCATCGATCCAACCTGGCTCCACCGTCAGATCAGCGCCTACTACGTCGTGCGCGGCTGGGATCCGGCAGGCATGCCGCCGTCCTGACCCTGGCACAGCGACGTGGTTGCACCGCGCCCTGAAGCGCCGCTTCTCCTGAAACGAAGTCGTCAGCGCGAGAGGCGGATGACACCTGCAAGAGGTCGGCCGAGGACATGTTCGGCAGGTTCGCCGCCGGCGTTGGAAACCCGGATGCGCACGGGTCCTTCGAAGGGGAGATGCTCCAGCACGTCCACCTGCGCGCCCGGGACGATGCCAAGTGCGCCCAGGTAGCGCAGGTGCTCGGGGTCGCGGTCGGAAACGCGGCTGACGCTGCCAGATGCCCCGGCGGGAAGCTCCAGGATGGTGGGATCGGGATGCTGGGAGGAACCATCGCGCGGGATGGGGTCTCCGTGGGGATCGGTATCCGGGAAGCCGAGCATGGAATCGAGCCGGGCTTCCAGACGGTCCGAGAGATGGTGCTCCAGGCGCTCAGCCTCGTCGTGGACCTCGTCCCAGCCCAGGCCGACCTTCTCGGCCAGGAACGTTTCCAGCAGGCGGTGGCGGCGGATGACATCCAGGGCGACCTGGCGGCCATCCGCCGTGAGTTCCACCCCGTGGTACGGGGTATGGCTGAGCAGCCCCTGCTCGTGCAGACGCTTGGCCATGTTGGTCGCCGAGGAGGCGGCCACGCCGAGTTCGTCGGCCAACTGCTGGGTCGCCACGGGGCCATTCGCGCCGAGGCGATAGACAGCCTTCAGGTAGTCCTGCATCGCCGGGGTGACGGGGGCTCCCCCGCTGGGCCGCTCGACGATGAGATCGTCAGTCAAGAGAAGCTCCTCGCCTGACCTCAGGCGATCAGATCCGGGCGGACGTGCCGGAGGCTGGCAGCCTCCGGCGATGTCGTCTGCCCGGATCCGGGAACAACGATCAGTGTCCTGGCCTCACCACGGGACGATCATGCGTCCGGCGCTCAAGCCGCAACCAGGAGCGCCGTGAGATACATCAATGCTACTCCGGCGGCAGCGCCGCTGAAAGTCACCCAGTTCAGCGCCGGCTCTCCCGCTCGCTCCTGCGAGCGCGTGACCAGGCGCCACACCTCGACGATGACCTGCAGGATGGCGCCGATGCCGATGGCCAGGAAGATGGTGGTCCAGAACGGAGAGTAGGTGAACGCGCCGATCCAGACGCCGAGAATGGCCGGTGCTCCCGCGAGGAGCGCCAGCCCCACGAAGTGCGGCAGCGGCGGCCGCTCCCGCACCAGCGGCGCGGCAATGCCGATGCCCTCGGTGACGTTGTGCAGGGTGAACCCGAGGATGAGGAAGACACCCAGCGCGGCCTCCCCCAGCGCGAAGGCCGCGCCAATGGCCAGGCCCTCGCCCAGGTTGTGCAACCCGATGCCGAGCGCGATCTCATAGGCCAGCGTGAGCGGGGAGCCATCCTTGCCGCGCGCCTTCTGGCGCTGGCGCAAGCCGTGGCCAATGACGATCAACAGGCCCATGCTGAGCAACGCGACCAGCGGGATCAAGACCGGAGCTTCCAGCGCGCCGACCGCCGTGGCAGCGATCTCATGGGCCTCCTGCCACATGTCCACCACCAGGAAGGCGAGCAGGCCGACCGTCAGGGCCAGCACGAAGTTCATGCCGCGCCGCCCGATCTGGCGCAGGAAGGGGTACCAGAGCAGGCCGAGGGCGACCGGGATGACGCCGACGTAGACGCCGATGAGCGCGAAGCGCAGCACGCTCTGCTGATCCAGGCGGGGGCTCTCGACGGCCACCGGGATGTCCACCGGGAACCCGACGCCGGTTGAACTGAGCAGCGTGATGGCGTGCCCTTCCGCTTCCACCCAGGGGTAGGGAATCGAGATGGTGGCGGCTTGCAGGCGTTCCAGGGGCTGCGCCGGGTTCATGCTGAACGTCCAGTAGGCGTCGTCAACCAGGACCTGGGCAATGGTGATCGGGTCCGGGCCGTCGTTGACGACGCGGATTTCGATCTGCCCCGGCGCTGGCAGCACCACGCGCTGCACGCTCAGGGTCTCGATGGGCGGCACCGCGCCACGATCCACACCACCGTTGGTACGGACGATGATCGCCAGCACCACCGCCAGCAGCAGCAGCGGGATGATCGCCCAGATCAGCGCGCGGGGTGTGAAGCGGGATTCCTGTTCGCGGTCGTGGGCAGCAACGCGCTGCATCGTCTCGGGCAGGGGGCTGGTGCTAGCGGACATCGAAGACTCCCATCCAGCCCAGCTCGGCGAATTCGGAGACATGCGCGTGGAACATGTAAAGTCCTGGCTCATATCCCTTGTAGGAGAACTCCAGGATGCCGCGCTGTCCCTGCACCTGCATGATGGT
>JALYWD010000506.1 GCA_030852885.1 Chloroflexota bacterium
GGCGTCAGCGCGGCAGATACAGCCTGAGGTTCGGTATGCGCGAGAAGTGGCGGATATTGCGCGCCAGAAGCGTCACGTCGTGCTGAAGGGCGGTTGAGGCAATGAGGAGGTCGAAGTCCGGAATCAACTGCCCTCGGCGGCGGAGATAGTTCCGCACGCGGCCAAATCTCTCCATCGTCGATTCGTCGATGCCTAACACCACGATCCTGGACAGGAACTGCTGGAGTTGATCGATCTCCTTATCAGGGTCAGGAGCTCCGAATGCCCCGTCCAGATACTCTCCAACGGAAATGATGCTGATGGCGGGGCCATCTTGACCGATCTGGTCCAGGACCTGGCTCGCTGCCGCCACGCCTCCAATTGCGTCGATCAGCCAGTCAGTATCAATCAGGTCCCTCACGGGCGGGTGGGTGGCCGAGTGCCTTCCGCTCGCCACCGGTACAACTGCTCTTTTCGCCGCTCCGCTTCTTCCGGACTAATCAAACCAGCAATCTCATGCAGCGCGCGGCGGAACGCCTCAGGATCGTAGTTGTCCCAGGGGTCGGCCGTATCGCGAGAGACATTGAAGCGTTCTTCCCCGCTGATCAGAACGACTTTCCTGCTGCCGTTATCCAGCGCCCTCCCAAGCTCGCTGTCGGGATCGACATGAATTTCGTATGGCTCAATACGCATTTCCTGTACCTTTTCAACATCGTTTCTGCATCGAAGATACCACTGAGTGCGGCGTACATTAGCTAGCGTCACACCGCCCTTGCGATCTCCGCCTGCATCTCCCGCACGAAGCGCAGGGTCTCCGGGTAGGCCTGCTCGGCTGCAGCCGGGTCGTCTGGTTCGACTTCGCGCCAGCGCAGGGCCTGCTCCAGTAGGGGCACGTGGTGGGGCATCTCGGCGGCCAGCCAGGCGGCGGCTTCGGCCTTCGAGGCGCCGTGGCCGTGACGCGCGGTGTAGAGGGCGCGGCAAAGGGTCAGGACAGCGTACGACTGCTGGCGTGCGGCGCGCATCTCCGGCATCCACTCGCCAAAGGCGGCGGCGTGATCGCGCACGGCAGTGACGTATTCCGCAATGGTTGTGTCCGGAACGCAGGTTTCTGCTGGTGGCCCGGTCACCACCTGGCCGCCGTGACGAACCTGATGCCAGTTCATCAGCCAATCGATGCCAGCGGAGAGGATGTGCAGCGGCTCGCCCGGGCTGATGACCCCGATCTCACTTGACTGCGTGCGGAAGGACGCGAGGGCTTGCCGGGGCACGTAGATCAGTTCAACCCGGTCCTGCCAGCGTGGGAAACGCGTCACGATCTCCGCGTGCATTGGTTGCAGGCGGGCGATCACATCCGGCGTCATCGGCCCAACCGTGACGGCCAGCAGATCGATGTCGCTGACGCCAGGCATGAAATTCCCAGTGGCAAGGGAGCCATAGAGGTAGAGGCCGAGCAAACGGGGTTGCGGCTCCAGGGCTGCGGTGATCCCTGAGGTCAACACCGGGAGCAGGGCGTCGGCTTCGGGTTCACCGGTCGCCAGCATCGACGCGCTCCTTGATGCTTACGGGCGGCTCTCAGATTGCCGGCGAGTGATCAGGACCTCGACGCCATCCAGGATGCGATCCAGCCCGAACGACAACGCATGTTCGGGATCGGTGACCGCCTGGTGCGCCATGCCAGCAGCAAGCCCCACACG
The DNA here is from genome assembly GCA_030852885.1 of Chloroflexota bacterium. Taxonomy (GTDB): domain Bacteria; phylum Chloroflexota; class Chloroflexia; order Thermomicrobiales; family UBA6265; genus JACCXM01. Next base: position 1,674 of record JALYWD010000506.1, read on the forward strand.
CCCTGCCACCGGAAAGTGCTGCCCGCTCATGACCGTCTCCAGCACGGGCGCCGTGGCCACCCACCATTCCAGATCAGTCTGCCCGCTGTCCTGCTGGGCAGAGTGCTGCAGGAGCCGGGTGCGGGCGAGGCTGCTCACGTGGGAGAGCACGAGCGTCAGGGTGTCGTCCATTTCGATGTCAGTCAGGCCGATGCCATCCAGCGGGCGAAGCTCGGCCTCGTAGTTGCGGGAGACGTGCGGTCCCATGACCGGCCGGGCATAGCCCAGGTTGAGCAGCCACGGGTGGCGGCCATAGAGCTCCCAGTTGCGCCGCGCGATGAAGCGCAACGCCTCGCGCCAACCTCCCGGCTGCCGCGAAGGTTCATCTACATCCGCATAGAGCTCGCCCGCCACAGTGTCGAACATGAGATCGGTAAGCTCGCCCTTACCCGGGACATGGGTGTACAGCGACATCGCGCCAACGTTCAGGCGCTCGGCCACGCGACGCATGGAAACCGCATCCAGCCCCTCGGCATCCGCGATGGCAACGGCGGCCTCGATGATGGCGGCAAGCGTCAGTCCGGAGCGCCCAGCACGAGTGTGTGAACCCCAGAGGAGGGCCAGCGAGCGCGCCTGGTCGTGGTCTGCGGAACGTGACGGCTTCTTGTTCATCCTGGCAAAGCTCGCGGCATATGAAAGCAGCGTACAGTGTACGGTATGCTGTATCTCCATCGACAGGTCGTGCAGGGCAGGCGCGGAGTCTGGGTGATGGATTCGTGGAAAGGACGGTAATGGAGCGTGTGCATAGCGCCATTCTGGCGCATGACGTCCGCAAACGGTATGCCGGCGGCCCAGAGGATGCCGGGTTGCACGGATTTAACCTGGAGATAGCGCCCGGAACGGTCTGCGGGCTTCTGGGCCCGAACGGGGCGGGCAAGACCACGGCGGTGCGCATCCTGAGCACGCTGCTGCGCATGGATTCGGGTGAGGCGTGGGTAGCCGGGTACGACGTGCGCCACCAGGGGCAGCATGTGCGCGAGCGGATCGGACTGGTGGGGCAGTACGCGGCCGTCGATGAAATCCTCTCCGGGCGTGAGAACCTGGAGATGTTTGGCCGCCTCAATCACCTGCCGGGCCGCGTGGCGCGGGCACGGGCGGAAGAGCTACTGCGGCAGTTTGCCCTGGCCGACGCCGCCAACCAATCAGTGCGGACGTACTCGGGCGGCATGCGCCGCCGGCTCGACCTGGCGGCCAGCCTGATTGTTTCGCCGCCGGTCCTCTTCGTGGATGAGCCGACCACCGGGCTGGACCCGGCGGCGCGGCGCGACGTCTGGGCTGCCATTCGCAGCCTGGTGCAGGCCGGGTCCACCGTCCTGCTGACCACGCAGTACCTGGAGGAAGCAGACGCCCTGGCCAGCCAGATCGTGCTGCTCAAGGCAGGCAGGGTCATTGCCGCGGGAACGCCCCGGGACCTGAAGGCGACACTGGGCGGGAGCTGGATCGATCTGACGTTGCCGGATGAACGGGCGCTTGCCACCGCGCAACGGATCCTGGCGCATTTGCCGGACGTGCAGTCTGACAGTGAACGGCTGCACCTGAGCCTCCCGGCGGAGGATGGCACTCGGTCACTGCTGCGCGTGGCCAACCTCCTGGAAGAGGCCGCGATCACGCCGCTCGATATCGGGCTGCGCCAACCTACGCTGGATGATGTCTTCTTGCACCTGACCGTGGATACGTCTGAGGAGGTGGCGGCGTGAGTGTGGCTTCTCTGGTGAACACGCACCTGAGCCGACCTGAAGCGGGTAAAGCCTCCGTCGTGTCCGATGCCTGGGTCATCACCCAGCGCGATCTGCGGCATTGGCTGCGTGAGCCCTGGGGCGTGATCATCGGCTGGCTCTTCCCGGTGATGTCGGTCCTCCTGTTCGGCGGGCTCTTCGGCGGGGCCATGACGGTCCCCGGCGCGGACTACTTCGCCTTCCTGATCCCCGGCATGTTCGCGCTGACCATGTTGTTTGGCCTGGAATCGACCATGATGGCGGTCACCACTGACGCCGAGAAAGGGGTCACGGATCGCTTCCGCTCGCTGCCGATGAACGCGGCGGCGGTGGTGCTGGGCCGGTGCAGCGCGGATATGCTCAACTCCATCGTTGCGCTGCTGGTGATGGTGATCACGGGGCTTGCGGTCGGCTGGCGCTGGCAGAACGGGCTGCCGGCTGCACTGGCGGCGGTTGGGTTGCTTCTGCTCCTGCGCTTTGCCCTGCTCTGGGTGGGAATCTACATCGGGCTCCGCGCCCGGGGACCGCAGGCGGTCACCGCAGTGCAGATCCTGGTCTGGCCGATCGGGTTCCTCTCCAGCGTGTTCGTCGATCCCGCTTCCATGCCGCGCGTGCTGGGTGGCATCGCGGCATGGAACCCGCTTTCCATCACCGCCTCCGCCACCCGCGAACTGTTCGGTAGCCCCGGATATGGCGGTGACACCTGGATCGCCCAGCACGCCGTTGCAATGGCGGTCGTGCTGCCGCTCGCGATTACGGCGATCTTTCTGCCCCTGTCGGCGCTGGCCTACCGCAACTTGAGCCGGTAGCGCTCTGACGCTCGAGGCACTGTTCCCGATTTGACAGGCATGGCGTACCCCCAGTGACTGCCCAGCGCCCCTTTCTGTCCCAGGATAGATCCACCCAACGGGGAGGTGCCCCGCCGAAAGGGACAGACAGAAAGAGGGCAAGCACCATGGACACGCAGCGTTTCGATCACATCGCGACCACCCTCGCCGAAGGTCATTCCCGGCGCGGCGTTCTGCAGATCATTGGTGCAACGGCATTCGCCATCGGCGGCATCGGCGTGCTGGCGGTTGACGACGGCGATGCTCGTCGCCGGAAGAAGCGCAAGCATAAGGGCAAGGGAAAAGGCAAGGGCAAGGGCGGCAAGAAGCATGATCGTTGTTTCAAGGCAGGCGATAGCTGCTCCTTCGACGATCAGTGCTGCCCGAAGACCACCAACCGTATTTGCGATGTCCCGCATGGGGCCAGCAACAGTGACAAGGAGTGCTGCGGCGGCCAGGGCGCGGTCTGTGGCGGCGTGAACGATGATGGCGACGCCATTGGCCCGTTCTGCTGCGTTGGCGAGGCGGGCGTTCGCTCCTTCGTCTGCAGCCAGAACGATGCCAACAATCCGTTTGTGCAGGGCACCTGCATTCCCGCGCCGGAGGAGTAGATCCCGGCGCTTCACCCCCAATCCACATTCCTCCCGGAACGGCGGCTCGCTTGAGCCGCCGTTCTGCATGGAAGGGTGCCGATCACATCAGCAGCGGGGCCCTGTCGCCCGCCCAGTCCAGAGAACGAGATTCTTCGCCTGCGGGCTCAGAATGACAGGGGAGGGGGCGGGCTCAGAATGACAGGGAAGGGGGAGCGGGCTCACCGGACTGCGTCCCGGAGACGGAGCACTGGCGCCGCCAGGACTCGTAGACCAGGTGCGCGGCGGCGGCGTTGAGCAGGGTCCCTTCGTGGTCCGCGCGGAAGGACGGATCGGCGCTGCCTTCGGTCATCGTGGCGATCACGAAGCGGCAGGCGGGCGAGGTGACGATGGCCGCATCAGCACGGACGCCGGTGTAGAAGCCGGTCTTGTTGAAGATCTGCATGCTGGAGTCGTCACCGACGTAGCGGGCATAGGGGTTATATGGCAGGTAGCGCGGAATCTGGTCCAGGTACTGCTGGCGCGAGAGGTGATCGCGCATGGCCGCACACGCTTCCGGCGAGACGATGGCATCGGTGGCGATCAGCTCCATCAGCCGGGCGAGTTCGCGTGGGGTGCTGACCGCGTAGTTGCGGATGTCGTCGCCCAGCGTCATCTGCCAGACGAGGGTGGTCTCCGGCAGGCCCCACTCACGCAGCGAGGCATTGACGGCGTCCTTGCCCAGCAAGCGCACCAGCATGCCGGTAGCCACGTTGTCGCTGACGATAATCATCATCCGCGCCAGGTCGTTGATGGTTGGGGTGAGTCCAGGGGAAAACTCTTTCAGCACGCCGGAGCCGCCCCACCAGTCGTCCGGCGTGATCTCACGCCGTTCATCCAGGGAGACGTTGCCAGCATCCGCCTGGCGGTAAAGCTGCGCCAGCACGGCCACCTTGATCACGCTGGCAGTTGGCATGACCGCGTCCGCGTTGACGCCGATTTCCTCGCCGGAGTCCAGGTTCCTTGCGAACATCCCGAACTGGCCGCTGAACTCGGCAGCGCGCTCGGTGATGCGCTGTTGCAGCGCCGGGTTTTCGGATGTCGTACTCATCCTGTGTTTATCTCCGTAACGTCGTTCATGCTCAGGCTCCTGCGTCCAGAGCCTCAAGGACGGGTGCGAAGGCCGCAATGCCGGCCGGAGTCGGCGGATCGATCCAGACAATGAGGTGGCTGACGCGCTCGGTGGCGAAGGCGCGGATCTGTGCCGCGAGTTCCTCCGGCGTGCCGGTGAGCGGCCAGGGGTGCATCACAAACTGGCGCGGCTGCATGGCCTCGCGCTGCTCGTTCAACAGGTCGACCTGGATGCCAATGATTCGCTCCAGCGTGGCGGGATCGCGGCCCACATCCACGCAGGCGGCATCGACGCGGGCGTTGAGCGTTGCGACCTGCGCCAGGGTGTTCTGGCGATCGGCGTTCCAGGCGTCGGCGAAACGTGCGGTGAGGCGGAGCATACGGTCCCCGCTGCCACCGACCAGGATAGGAGGACCGGCGGGGCGTGGTCCGCGCGGTCGTAGTTCGCACTCGCGGGCCTGGTAGAACCTGCCGTTGAAGTCGATCTCGCCCGTGCGCAGCAGGGTGGAGATGATCTCGATGGCTTCCTCGAAGCGCCCGACCCGGTGATCGTAGGGATAGCCGAAGGCGTCGTACTCTGGCTTGTGCCAGCCCGCACCGAGCCCGAGGATGAAGCGGCCACCGCTGATCTCATCGATCGTGTCCGCCATTTTGGCGATCAGCGCCGGATTGCGGAAGCTGGTGCAGGCTACCAGCGGTGCAAGCTCGATGCGTTGGGTGGCAGCGGCCAGCCCGGCCAACAGGGACCAGACGTCCCAGGCCCCTTGCCGGTTGACGTTCTCGAACTCAAAGAGCAGGTGGTCTGGCAGCCAGTAGGAATCGAAACCCACCTCTTCGGCGAGTTGGGCGGTGGCCAGGATGTCCGCCCAGCGCGGTCCGGTTTCGCGCCACGGCGTGTGAAACTGGGGCACGAAGACCCCGACCTTGAACGGCCTGTTGCCCATCTGCTGGTTACTCCTCTTGCGATGCGTCACCGCGCAATCATGCGGCAGGATCGCGCGGTGGGGAAGAGGCGGTTGGAGAGTGAGATCCTTCGACTGCGCTCGGGACGACACGCGCGGGTGAGTGCGACCTCCAACCGCGGGTGTGGTCGAACTCACGACTGAAAGCAGGCGTTTCAGGCCGGCGGCGAATCGAAGAAGGCCAGCATCTGGCGCCAGGCGTCCGCGCAGGCCTCGCGGTGTTCGGCAAAGGAGCGGTCGAAGAACGAGTGTGGCGCGCCGGGATAGACGACCATGGTGTGAGGCACGCCGGCAGCGGTCAACTCCTGATCGAACGCATGGAACTCTGCCTGAAGCGTGAAGTCATCGCCCGCGACCAGCAGCAGGAGGGGAGCGCGCATCTGGCCGATGGAGGCGCGGGCGCGGCCAGGCTGTCCGTAGTATCCGACCGCTCCTGCCAGGCCGTCCTGGGCAGCCGACTGCCGCCACGAGGTGCTGCCGCCGAAGCAGAAGCCAACAGTGAAGATGCGTGAGGCTGCGCCACCGGCGGGGGAGCGCAGGTAGGCAATGGCCGCCGCGACATCGGCATCCACGGTTTCCGGCGTGGTTTGCTCGACATGCGGGCGATAGACGAAGGCCTCATCGCGCGCGCCGATGCCGGCTGTCCGGCCGAAGTAGTCGATGGCAACGGCGCTGAACCCGGCCCGGGCGAAGGTGTCGGCAAGGTCCCGGTAGTACTGGTGCAGGCCGCGCACGTCCGGCAGGATCACCACCCCGGTCGTCCCAGGTTGTTCGGGCAGCGCCGCGTAGGCCATCAATTCCGTGCCGTCCGCCGAGGTCAGGTTCAGGTCACCGTGGCCCCCAAGTGGGCCAGAGACGGGCGGTTCTGGTGGGCGGGCGTCGTCCGCGTGGCACATGGAATGTTTCTCCTGCGTCTGTGCGGCAAAGTGTGGGGCAGTCTCGCACACCGTTTGGTGGATCCGGACTGAGGCCGAGAGGAGCGACGAGGTCCATCGTGCCTCACGGTTATACGCAAAGTTAGTGGGGCTTCGAACCAGTGCGGTTGGTGAACGAGATCCTGCGACAAGCTCAGGACGACACCTGAGGGGGGTGGTGGGACGGCGACACGCAGAACTCGAGGCATGGAACGACGTCCTGACGCGAGCTCGAGACACGAGCATTTTGCGCTGGCGTTAGCGCGGGACGAAGGCTTCGGATTGCAGCCAGGCCCAGAAGCGGTCAATCCAGGTGTCGGAGGGGAGGCCCTGCGGCCAGAGCGCGAAGCCGTGCCCGCCGGCGGCGTAGATGTGAAGTTCGGCGCGATGGCCGGCCTCCTGCCAGCCCGTGTAGAGCGCCACGCTGTGCATGGCGCTGACCAGTGGGTCGTCGCTGGCATGCGCCAGGAAGATGGGTGGCGCGTCATCTGGCACGGTCTTCTCCCGCGTGGAGGCGTAGATGGGTGCGGCGAAACTGGGGCGGCTGGCGGCGTCTTCGTAGCGGGTTGCTGCTCCGGCGGTGACCGCGCCTCCGGCCGAAAAGCCCATGATGCCCAGGCGATCGGGATCGATGCCGAAGCGGTCCGCCTGCTCGCGTACGGTGCGAATGGCTTGCAGGCCGTCTGAGACGGAGATGGGCCAGACCTGGTCCATGTTGGGGCGATGCGGCAGCGGGTCCGCGGCGATGCGCAGGAATGCGTCGTCGTCGTCAGGGGTGGGGAAAACGCGGTACTTGAGCACGAAGATGGCGACGCCACGGGCGTTGAACCACTCCGCGATCTCGGCGCCTTCCTTGGCCACCATCAGGAAGTGAAATGCGCCGCCTGGGCAGACGATGATGCCCGTGCCGTTCGCAACCTCCGGGTCCGGCAGGTAGACGGTGAGTGTTGGGTTGCTGACGTTGCGGGCCAGGCGAGAGTTCTCCCAGCGGGGCCGCTCCAGTTCCGGGCCAGCGTCCTGCCAGAGTTCGGCGTTGGGGACCTCACCGGGCCAGACCGGGATGACTTCTGGGGCAATGGTGTTGCTCAACGTGGGTGTTCTCCAGTGGACGACTCGGCGCTTCGATCCGCCGGGTCACGGTCACGGGCAGAGATAGCCGGTAAGAATGCCAAGTGTGCCAAGAATGCCAACTTTGGCGGGTGGGGTGCATTGGCAGAGTTATCAGGAACGGCGTTGACGGGGATCGAGGGCCTCGCGCAAGCCGTCGCCGAGCAGGTTGAAGCCGAGCACGGTGATGGCGATGGCCAGGCCGGGGAAGGTCATGATCCACCAGGCCTGCCGCATCAAGTCGCGGCCCAGGGCCAACTCCAGGCCCCACTCGGGTTCTGGTGGCTGCGCGCCGAGCCCGAGGAAGGAGAGCGCGGCGGCGGAGAGGATGGCGGTCGAGAAGCCGAGCGTGGCGAGGACCAGGATGGGCGGCAGCGCGTTCGGCAGGATGTGTTGGGACACCAGCCGCGCGTGACCTGCGCCGAGGGATTCCGCCGCTTCGAAATACTGCTTCTTCCCCTCCACCATCACCGTGCCACGCACGACGCGTGCATACCAGGGGATGGCGCTGATGCCGACGGCCACGACGGCGTTGCGGAGGCTGGGACCGAGCAGGGCGACGACCGAGAGCGCGATGAGGATGTCCGGGAAACTGAACATCACATCAACCGCACGCATGATGACGTTGTCGATCTTGCCACCAGCGTAGCCCGAAATGAGGCCCAGCAGTGAGCCGATCGTGCAGGAGATGGCGACGGCCAGGCAGCCGATGAAGAGGGTGAGGCGGCTGCCGGCGATGACACGGCTGAAGAGATCGCGCCCGAACTTATCGGTGCCGAAGGGGTGCGCCAACGACGGTGGCTCCAATGAGCCGCCGGCGCCCATCATGGTCGGATCGTGCGGGCTGATTTGCGGCGCGAAGATGGCGCAGAGCACCAGCACAACGATGATAACGAGGCCGATCATGGCGCCGCGGTTGCGCCGCAACGCAGACCAGGTGCGCGCCCATTCGCTGCGTGCAGGTTTCGCTTCAGCAAGGGGCATGGAACCCGGGAGCGCGGTGGCAACCATCTAGGACTCGTAGCGGATACGCGGATCGACGAAGGCGTAGAGCACATCCACCGCGAGCGATACGCCAATCACGATGATGGCGAACATGAGCACGAAGCCCTGGATGAGCGGGAAGTCGCGCTGGAGGATGGCCTGCACGGCCAACCGTCCCACGCCGTTCCAGGCAAAGACGTTCTCCACGACCACCGCGCCACCCAGCATGTAGGCGACCTGCAAACCAAGCATGGTGATGATGGGGATGAGGCTGTTCTTGACCGCGTGATGCACCAGCACGACGCGCTCGGCGAGGCCCTTGGCGCGGGCGGTACGCATGTAGTCCTGCGAGAGGACATCGAGCATGCTGGAGCGGGTGAGGCGCGCCAGCACTGCCGCGCTGACGAGACCGAGGGTGATGGCGGGCAGGACCAGGCTGGACAGCCCCGTGCCGCCAACCGGGAACCAGCCCAGGCGGACCGAGAAGAAGAACATGAGCAGCAGGCCGAGCCAGAAACTGGGTATGGCGATGCCCGCGATGGCCACACCCATGCTCAGCGTATCGAACCAGCTTCCCCGGTAGTAGGCCGAAAAGAAGCCGAGCGTGCCGCCGAGGACGATGGCGACCAGCAGCGCGGCGGCGGTGAGCATGATGGTGTTCGGCAAGCGGAGCAGGAGCAGGGTGAGCACCGGCTGCTCGCCCCGGATCGTCTTGCCGAAATCACCGTGCAGCAGATTGCCCAGGTAGTTGAAGTACTGCTCATGAATGGGGCGGTCGAGGCCAAGCTCGCTCCGCTTGGCCTCGATCTGTTCTTCCGTCGTCGATTGTGACTGGGCGTACATGATGCGCACGGGATCGCCGGGCACCAGGTGAATCAGCAAGCTGACCGCGATGGTGACCACCCAGAGGGTGAACA
>JALYWD010000535.1 GCA_030852885.1 Chloroflexota bacterium
CCCCCTGCGGCACGAATCGAGTTAGCGCGCCGAACTCACACCCCGTTGTCTCACGCTCCCACCTCATCTGTCATTCTGAGCCCGCAGGCGAAGAATCTCGTTGTCTGGACCTGATAGGCGACCTGACAACTCCCTGTGGCCGCAGGAGTCCGGCACTCCGCCCTACGCGTCGTCGGACTTCCCTTCCACCCACTTCCCGCTCGCGTTATTGTGGTACTTCTCCTTCACCGCGCCCCAGGCCACCCGGTGCGCCCGCTCCTCTTCCTGCCCGTACTCATCCCACGCGCTGTTGAACGCCTCCTTGTAGATATCCTGCGCGTGCGCCGGCAGATTGTCCTTCACGCTCTCTGGCAGGTCGCCTCGTGTTGTATAAGGCATGAGTGGCCTCCTTTCTGCTGTCTACACTGCATTCGCCGTGCCGGAGGCAAGAGGTAAGGGAAGGGAATCATGCAGGCAAACGAGCGATTGGCGATCTACCTGAACGATCACCTGGCTGGGTCCGTCATCGCCCTGGAGATGCTGGAAGACCTGGCCGACGAACCGGAACTGGCCGAGATGCGCCGCGAAATCCAGGCTGACCGCGAGGTCCTGGAGCGCCTGTTGTCGCGCACCGGCGCGGAAATCAGCCAGCCGCGCCAGGCCGCCGCGTGGCTCACCGAGAAGCTTGGCGACGTCAAGCTCTACCTGGACGATCCCGACCAGGGCGCACTGCGCCGCCTGGAGATGCTGGAAACCATCGCCATGGGCATCTTCGGCAAGGAGTCCCTCTGGGCCGGCCTGCAGGAGGCCATGGCGGTCAACCCGCTCCTGCAAAACGAGGACTACCCGGCCCTCCGTCTCCGCGCCCGGCAGCAGCGCGAGCGCATCGAGCGCCTGCGGCTGGCCGCGGCAAAGGCGGCATTCGGCGAATAGTCCCATCACGACCTATTGGCTATCTGGAGGGGCCTGGCTGGGCTGTGTCTGCCTGCCCGGAGCCGCCAGCGGAAGCTGAGGTCGAGCCAGTTACCGGGCCCGGACCGCATAGGTCAGGTGGGTCACCCGCTGCGACGGCTCCGCGCGGACCGGCTCCAGAGCTACGCGGCTCGCGTTCACGCCCGCGAACAGGCGGATACCGGAGCCAAACAGTACGGGTGAGAGCGCAATCGAGAACTCGTCGATCAGGCCGGCGTTCACGTACTCCAGGATCGTTGTGCCGCCGCCCGCGACGCGCACGTCTCGGTTGCCGGCAGCTTCGCGGGCCTGGTCGAGCGCGCTCTCGATGCCGTCGTTGACGAAGTGGAAGGTGGTCCCGCCCAGCCGCTCCCAGGGGTCACGCTGCTCGTGCGTCACCACGAACACCGGCGTGTGGAACGGCGCCTCCTCCGGCCACGCGTGCTCGCCGGCGTCGAACATACGCTTGCCCATCACGCTCGCGCCGGTGCGCTCGAACGTCTCTCGCAAGATGTCGTTGTCGCGCCCTTCTTCGCCGCCCTCGCCGAACTTCAGGTTCTCCCGGATGAACCGCTGCGGGAACACCCACTGATGGAGCTCCATCCACTGCTGCCCCATCAAGTCATCGAGGGACTCGGGCGCGATGAACCCGTCCAGCGACATCGACACGCTGAAGAACACCTTCCCGCCCATCAGCTCTCCGCTCCCTTTGACGTGGTCTCATGCCGGCCTGTGACGTTCCGGGTGAGCTTGGCGACGTAAGCAGCCAGGTTGTTCAACGTCTGCTGGCCGCCCTCGATCGCGTAGTACTTCTCGACCGCCTCGTTGCGCTGCTCCCTGGTGGGGAACAGCGTGCGCATCTCGATCCGGGTCCCTGCACCGTCGGGCACGAACGTGAGGACTGATGCGAAGGCGTTCGGATCGTCGCGAGACTCACCGTGCAGCAGCGCAATCCCCTCAGACGGGACGATCTCGGTCCAGGTGATCCACTCCTGGTAGTCTGCCCCGTCCGGCCCGTGCATCACGAAGTCCCACACGCCGCCGGCGCGGAAATCGAAGGACCGCGTGGTGGTGGTGAACCCCTCTGGCCCCCACCACTGCGACAGGTGCCGTACCTCGGTGAACGCCTCGAACACCAGCTCCCGTGGAGCGTCGATGACCCGGGAGATCACGATCTCGCGGTCGGCCGTCGCGGACTGCGCCGGCGCTTCCTGTCCCGTCGCGCTCATCAGCTACTCCCCTTCCCGTGCCTGCTTGAGATCCTGCACGTACGCATCAAGCCGGTCGAAGCTCTCATTCCAGAACTGCTCGAACCCGCCGGTCCACTCGTGAATCGGCCGCAGCCCACGGGCGTCCAGGCCGTACAGGCGCTGCTTGCCCACCTTGCGGACCCGCACCAGCCCGACCTCCCGCAGCACCCGCAGGTGTTTGGACGCCCCCGGTTGGGGCATCCCCAGTTCCTCGGCCAACTCCGTCACCGGCCGCTCGCCCGCCCGCAGCAGCACCAGGATCTCCCGGCGCTGCGGCTCGGCGATCGCGTTGAAGACGTCCGACGTTGTTGCTGCTCGTGCCATGCCAGCTATCATATACCTATATCGGCATGTGTCAAGCTCGGGGGTACCTGGCAGGATTGGCTGGATGTCGATAGCAACCTGTGGCAGTGGTTACGGGAAACACGTATCCCTTACGCGGGAGAGGGGAGATGCCATGAGGCACAGTGCGAAAACATTGGCTGAACCATGTCCAGGCTGGTACGAAAATCCGGGGTCAAAGCCCCACTCCCGCGCATCGGGAGAGGGGTTTCGGGTGAGGGCAAGCACCGTCGTGCCGCCTCAGCCTCTGTCGGGTCGCCATGGCTCGCGCTCGTGGGCGAGCCAGACCAACTCGGGGTCGAGCGCCAGCACCCG